>NZ_AUTR01000022.1:0-176536 GCF_000497875.1 Pseudoalteromonas sp. S8-8 | reverse complement strand
CAGCCAGGCACTCGAACAAGTACGCGACTTAGCTCACCGGCTTGCGAGTAAGGCATTAAGCGCTCTTCAATTTTAGCCATATTAGCGGCGTTATTTTCGTAACTTGCGCCCTCAGGGCCGCTCATCATAATAAAGAACGTGCCACGATCTTCTTTTGGCGTTAGCTCAGAAGGAACTTGTAAAAACAACGAGTAACTAACAAAGCCAGCTAATAATAAGCTCACCATTAAACCCCATTTACGGGTTATGTTGGTGGAGAGTGAATTACGGTAACTTACTTCAATTTTAGTAAACTGGCGGTCCATCCATTGGCTAAATTTATTTGGTTTGTCTGATACTTTAAGTACTTTAGAGCACAAGGCTGGTGCGAGAGTCAGTGCTGTAACACTTGAGAAAAATACGGCAGCACTTACCGCCATAGCAAACTCAGTAAATAATGCACCTATACGGCCATCCATAAATACTAATGGCACAAACACCGATATTAGTACAAGAGTGGTTGCTACTATAGCAAAACCTACTTCACGCGCGCCTCTAAATGCAGCTAGTAACGGCGGCTCACCCAGTTCAATACGGCGGTGAATGTTTTCAAGCATTACAATGGCATCATCTACTACTAAACCAATGGCCAGTACTAAGGCAAGTAAAGTGAGTAAGTTAATTGAGTAGCCCATTGCCAATAAAAACATAAAGCTACCAACAAGTGCGACCGGTACGGTGACCGCAGGGATAAGCGTTGCTCGTATATTGCCTAAAAACAAAAATATAACGAGTACGACTAAACCCATAGAGATGGCAAGTGTGCTGTAAACTTCATTAATAGACTCTTTAATAAATACAGACGAATCGTAGCTGTCTTGAATTGTAGTGCCTTCAGGTAGGTTGCGTTTGATTTTTTCAAGTTCACTGCGTGCGTTATCTACTACGGTAAGTGTGTTTGCTTTAGCTTGTTTTACAATACCTAAGCCAATCATATTACGCCCGTTACCACGAAATAAGCTTTCGTCATCGGCAGCTTCTAAACGTACATCGGCAACTTCACCTAAACGTACTAAGTAACCTTCATCACCACGTTTAATTACCAGGTTTTTAAAATCGCGCTGATCTTTATAACTACGGGCAGTACGCACGGTAAAGTCACGATCTATAGATTCTATTTCGCCAGCCGGTAACTCAACGTTTTCTGTACGAAGTGTGTTTTCTATATCGCTTGAGGTAATACCCCGTGCGGCCATTGCTTGGCGGTTAAGCCAAATTTTCATGGCGTATTGGCGCTCACCACCAATACGTACGTTAGATACACCATCTACTACGGCTAAGCGGTCAACAATAAAACGCTGCGCGTAATCAGAGAGCTGTAACGAGTCCATTGTTTCGCTGTTTAATACAAACCAGGCGATTGGGCTTTCATCACTATTTGATTTAGATACTTCTGGCGGGCGTACCTGATCAGGCAAACTATCAAGTGCACGTGCTACACGTTCGCGTACATCGTTAGATGCTGCATCTATGTCGCGGTTAATATCAAACTCAATGGTAATGTTTGAGCGCCCATTACGGCTCGAAGAGTTAATACTTTTGATGCCTTCAATACCTGAAATTCGATTTTCTATTATTTGCGTTATTTTGGTTTCTATAATTTCGGCAGAAGCACCTGTGTATTCAGTGCTGATATTTACAATCGGCGTTTCAATATCCGGGTATTCACGAAGTGGCAGCATAGTAAACGCAACCAGTCCAAAAGTAAGAAGCAGTAAATTAATTACAATGGCAAAAACGGGGCGCTTGACGCTAGTATCTGTAATTTTCACGTATTACCCCTTTACGCTTACTTTACTTCCAGAGCGAATTTTTATTAGCCCCTCAGTAACAATTTGCTCGCCATCAGTTAGGCCTTCGTCGATAGCAACCCAGCCATTATTTCTGCTAGCAACATGCACTTCAATTTTATTAGCTATCCCATCTTGAATTTGAAAAACAAAGTGTTTGTCTTGCAAAGGTATAACCGCTTTTTCTGGCACCATTAAAGCTTGGTTGCTGCTTAGCTCAAGTGCTGTATTTAGTAACATACCAGGGCGAAGTAATCCTGATTTATTGGCAAAACTTGCTGTTACTTCAACACTGCGAGTAACCGAATCAATACGCGAGCTAATATGCGTTACCTTGCCGTTAAATGTTTGTCCTGGGTAGGCATCGTTTTGCGTAAGCACTTTCATGCCCATATTTAATTGTGCTAAATATTTTTCAGGTACTTTAAAGTCAACTTTAATAATACTAATATCATCAAGTGTTGTGATTATTGTTGTATTACTTACGTAAGCACCTATTGATATTTCACGCTTACCTAACAGGCCTGAAAAGGGCGCACTAATAGTCATTTCGTTTAATTTAGTTTTAGCGCTTTCTAGTTGGGCCTCTGTTGCATCAACACGAGATAACTGCTCCTCAAGTAACGACTTTGCCGTTGATTGCGAGCGTGAAAGTTCGGTTAGGCGATCTAACTGACGTTGTTCTTCACGTAAGTTAATGCCAAGCTCTTTAACGGCAAGCTGTTCTTGTTGGCTCTGTAACTGTACTAACTTTTGTCCTTTACTGACTAAGTCGCCGTCTTTAAAATATATATCTGTGACATAATCGTTTTGCGCACTTTTTATATAGATTGCTTGGTTTGCACGCGCGCTACCGATCGCTTCTATCATCACTGCGTTTTCCTGAGAAGTAACAGTATGAGCTGTTACTTGAGTAGACATTTGTGATAAATCGGCCTGTTCGCCGTGGCTAGCGGGTAGATATAAATAAACGCTAAATATTAGAAGTAACGTAATAATAAATGGAAAAAGTGCTTTACCTGATTGTCTTGAGTACATTGATTTCATACCTGAAAATGAATTGTAAGTATTGTACGAAATAAGACCGGGAAAAGACGGTTATGTGTCTCATAAATTTGTGCGTTAAGCGTAAAAGTAAATAAGATTTATTCATTGTTCCTATTTTGTTGAGGAAAAAGCGGTAATTTATGAAATTTAAAACCACCTGTAACTTATGTATAACAACAAGAAAGGTCATAATTTGGGCTGTTATTATGCTTGTTTTTTATATGGCGTTTTACCAATATGGATAAATCTAACAATGCCATTAAGTTTCGGGCACAAGGTGCGCGAAACGCAATTGAGGTGCTTGTTGCAGGTGCAATTGGTTTAGTTTTTATTATGTTGTTTAATTTACTGAGACCGGGTGAGATTAGCATACTTGAAATATTTTTAGTGAGCTTGTGTATTGCCGCTATTTTTATTGGATATTTAAAAACTCAAGAGCCATATCATAGCCTTATATTAAATGAGTCTGAGCTCGTTTATTACCATAAGTACGGAGCTTGGTGTATGCCTCATAGTAACTTTCATCACAGTGGTATACCCAAAATAGAAGATGGCTTTGATTACTTAGAATTAAATGCGGTTGGTATAAAGGTAAACGACATAGATGACTTTTTAACAAGCATAGCGCCTCGAATTGCAGGGAAATTATTAATAGAGCAGCGTAATTTATTTATGCAAGTTGTTCAAAAACATTGCAAAAATGGCAATTGCCCATCAGAATGGCTAATAGAAGATACACATTACACATCCCATAAAGGGATAAGCTATACTGGTCTTATAGCTATGTTTGCTAACAGGACTAAGCACCTTCAACTGTTAACCGGTTACGATTTATTATTACCAGCCAGTGTGTTAGATAGAGATATCTGGGCATTTAGTGCTAACTTAAATAAGTGGAAGCGCGAGCCTAGTCAGTTTATAGCGTCGCAAATTAATAATTAAGCTGCGACTGTAGGAAAGAAAAATGAGTCAAGAGAGAGCCTTTTTAAAAAGTGGTCGAAACACCATAATACATAAAGATAAAAAGCATGATTTAGTGATTGTAAACTCTGAAATTCATCCTAAAATTAAAGTGACTCAACATGGCTTAGAGCCATTTAAAGAAGAGTTACCTAAAAACCGCCGTGATGCAAAAGATCGCTATTTAGAAATAGTCTATGTTGGAAGCCCTGATATATTTGGCGAAGAAAAACAATTACTATTTATTCAAGCTTTAGATGGGCGTGAATACAAAGTAGATTACAGTAAAATCGGTACGAAATTGTTTGTACGCATTCATCAAGATACATATATGTAGTACTTTAATGGCATCTTTATTGCTAGTAATTACACTATAGTAATTATTTGACATAATAAGGTGCTGCGTATGAAAGCGTTTGCTTTAATCCCCCTCATTTCTTGCGGTTTGCTGAGTGCGTGTGGAGGTGGTGGCGGTGATAGCGATAATACAGTTGTAGAAACATCTGTTAATGCTGGAACCGATTTACAAATTATCGAAAAAACTGAATTTACTATCACAGCACAAGGTTCCCCCGCTGATGGTACGTTTTCATGGCAACAAGTTAGCGGCCCAAGCTTAGAAGGTTTTCCGCTTGAAGGCGCTGAGCAAACATTGACAGCCCCTGACGTAAAAACTGATAGTGAAATAATCTTAAGAGTAAGCTATCAAAGCACCGGTAGTAGCGCTGTTAGTGACGACATTTCTATTTCAGTGAGCTCTAATAATCAACTTCCTCTTGCTGTTGTTACCCAAACATCTCCTGAAACACTTCCTTCTGTATACAAAGACACAGTTACTTTGAGCGCCCTTGAGTCGAGCGATCCTGATGATAATGGCCAAATTGATAGTTACTTGTGGCAACTGCTATCAGGTCCTGATTTAGATATTGCTAGCTTTAATGAGTCAACTCTTAGCTTTTCTCATCCATTACTAGAAAGTAACGTAAATTTATCTTGGCAGCTAACAGTCACTGATGATGAGGGCGGTGAGGCAAGTACTCAATATTCAATGACGCTTAATAAAACAAATGAACTAGTGGATGCAAATGCAGGCGCTGATCAAAATGTCGAAGAGTTTGAAGAAGTAACACTTGACGCAACGAATAGCGAAACTGTCACCGATACCTATCAGTGTAAGTGGCAACAACTTACCGGTAATAGCGAAACATTAAGTAATAGCGACCAATGTACAACGACATTTTTTGCCTCTGATGTAGATACTGAATCCACGTTGAGCTTTGAAGTAACGGTAACCGACTCAAAAGGACGCACCGATACAGATTCTTTATTTGTTGATGTATCACCAAAAGCGCTTGGGCTTATAAACGATAGTGGTGTTGGTGAGTGCTATAACAACACCCAACGCATTAACTGTGAAAGCGATGACTTTCCAGCGCAAGATGCTGAACTTGGACGCGATAGCTATGCAAACCGCTTAGATAAGGTTGGTAAAGGTAATTTAGCGTTTGATTACACTAAACTTAATCAGTTTGCTGATGAAGTTGGTGATGATAGTAGTGACTTTACCTGTATACGCGATAATGTTACTGGACTTGTATGGGAAGTAAAAAGTGAATCCTCAGGAGTATTGCCAAATACAAGCTTGCGTGAGGGTCAAAATCATTACTTTTGGGATTTAGGTGATACAACCTTTACAGACACCAGTACAGCCAATTCAACTTGTCCGGATGATACGAGTTGTGGAGTACAAAGTTATATAAACGAAGTGAATAACTTAGATTTTTGTGGTGGTACAAATTGGCGGTTACCTACTTATACAGAGCTTTTAGGTTTAATTGATTATGGTAAGCAAGGGCAAAGCATATTAATTGATGAGGTGTTTTTCCCCAATATGCCAAGTGAAAGTGCATTAAGCCACTTACGTTATTGGACTTCACAAACCGCAGCCGATGGTACAAGTTTATCGCAAGCGTACATTATTGATATGAGTGATGGTAACGATCTTGCTTATCCAAAAGAAAATACCGCGTATGTTCGTTTAGTTAGAAGCCGTTAGGAGAAAATAATGAGATTAAAATTACTCTATGCACTAGCAACTATAAGCTTGAGCTTTAATATTGCAGCGGCGCAAACGTGCTACGACGGTGCAGATACCACAACGCCGACAGATAGATTTACCATAAATACAGATGGCACAGTGTCTGATACCGAAACAGGCCTTATGTGGCAACGTTGTAGTTATGGGCAAATTTATAATACAGAGACGCAGCTTTGCGAAGGCTCTACACCTTCTCTTACTTGGCAAGAAGCACTACGCGGTGCTAAAAATGATACAACCGCAGATTACGATGATTGGCAAATGCCTAACATTAAAGAGTTGGCGAGTATTTTAGAGCACAGTTGCACCGAGCCGAGCATTAATGAAGAGGTGTTTTTTGGTACTAAGCTTCAAAACTATTGGTCAAATACATCGGGTGTGAGCACGATGAGCTCTGCATGGGTTTATCAATTTGATAGTGGCCTGAATAGTTTGCACGCTAAAACAAGTAATGTGTATTTACGGTTAGTTCGCTACGAAGAGTAAATTACATACTAAGATTAGACAGATGAAAGTGCAGCCTTAAAACCGCTGCATTTTTTTGTTTTACATAAATTTACGTTATTTCAATAATAAAGCGCTTACAACGTTGTCACTTAGTGCGTTTTTTTGCCATTATAGGCCGTGATTTAATTACGAAGGAACATCACGGTGTATTTAAGCTATTTTGGCCTGAATGAAAAACCTTTTTCAATTTCGCCCAACCCTCATTACTTATTTTTAAGTGAACGACATAAAGAAGCCTTAGCACACCTTACCTATGGATTAGGTGAAGACGGTGGTTTTGTATTATTAACAGGCGAAGTGGGTACTGGTAAAACTACAATTACCCGCAGTATGTTAGAGCAGTTACCCGAAAACACGCAAGTAGCGATGATCCATAACCCAGCACTTTCAGAGCTAGAGTTATTAGCTAGTATCTGTGATGAGCTCAACATTAGTTACGATGCTAATAATGCGACGCTTAAAAGTCTTACCGATATTATAAAAAAGCACTTAGAGACCAATAATAAATCGGGTGGGCACACCATACTTATAATTGATGAAGCGCAGTTACTTGCCCCTAATGTGCTTGAACAATTACGCTTGCTGACAAATATAGAAACCGATCATAAAAAATTATTACAAATAGTATTGGTTGGTCAACCTGAGCTACAAGAGCTTTTAAAGCGCAATGAATTAAGGCAACTCGCCCAGAGAATAACAGCTCGTTACCATTTATTACCACTTACGCAAGGCCAAACAGTTGCTTACATAAAGCATCGGTTACATGTTGCAGGATGTGATAAAGGAATTTTTTCGATGGATGCCATGCAAGCTGTTCATCAATTAACCGGTGGTGTGCCACGATTAATGAACTTGGTATGTGAGCGAGCTTTGGTAGGCACTTTTGCAAAGCAGCAGTTGATAGTTGATAGCGATATAATAAAAAAATCAGCACATGAGTCATTACCCATGGATTTTGTAGCGCCAGTTAATGAGGCCAACAAAGCAACGTCATTTGTACCATATAGCCTTGCATTCGCTGCTTTATTTGCCGTAGGCATTGGGCTTTCATTTATTTTATAGTTAGGTAAGTTATGTCTTATTTATTAGATGCGCTAAAGCAGTCGCAGCAATCAGATATGAGTGCTGAGCAATACGACTTACAATCAGAGCAGTTAAAGCAACAGCAAGCACTTAAGCGTTATAGACGATTAGCGTTAGTATTTGGTACAAGCTTAGCTGCTTTTATTGCGGTAGCTGGTGGGTTTACTACTGGTAAGTGGTTTCAAGGTACTACTTTATTAAACATATCGGAACCCGCTGTAATTAAGGTGGTTGAAAGCGAAAAATCGTCAACTAAAGAAAAAGTTAAAGAGGTAGATGCCGCAGTTGAAAAGCAGCAAATAGCTAAGTTAGAACCTGCTAAAGTAGCTCCAACAAATACTGCAACGATTGAAGGGCAACTTGTACATGTGCAAACACCTAATGGTGTACAGCAAATGTTATTAACGCCTAATGGGCAATATATTCCTATGCCATCGAGTCAGGTCACGAGCGCAACGGGTTATAATCAGCAGAACGTGCAACAAGTAATGCCAGTTCAAAATTATAATCAGCCAGTATTTAATCCACAAAATAATTACAATCCAAATAATACACAGAACGCTTCGGTATTTGGGCAAAGTCAAAATACAGCATCAGCTCAACTAGATATGAGTAAATATAAAGTACTAGGTAAGCCAATTAATGGTAACAACCAATCTCAACAGATGAGCGATCCTGAGCTTGATGAGGTGCCTACAACACTTAAAAATGCGTTTGCGCAAGCTATACAAGACGTCGAAAAAAATCAGGATTATGAAGTTACCCATGCATCAAAAACGTCATCACGTGTTGAGCCTGTAGAATTGCTACCAGATGGCTTGCAATCAATGTTACCTAGTATTAAATATCAAGCGCATATTTATTCATCGAGCGCTGACAAGCGTTGGATCAAGCTAAATGGCCGAGAGCTACATGAAGGAGAGAGCATAGGCGCTTTAACTGTAAGAGAGATTACACCTGAGCAAAGTGTACTTGATTTTGATGGTTATGAGTTTAGCTTAAAAGCTTTGCAAGACTGGCCGCAGTAAACGCTTAGCTATTATGTTGAGAGCTCGGTAGAATGTTGAGCTCTCAATATTGCTTAGGATAATATTGAGTTTTTATAAAAGCGTTCTAAATCAATATTATATTCTTTAGGTTTCACCGCTGACTCAAGGGTATCTAGGGTTTTTTTATTAGCTAAATCGATATCTTTTATCTCTGTATAGCGACTATGCTTAGCACTGTAAAATGTTTTAACGATAGGTTTTAGCGGTGTGCTAGGGTTACTCTCGGTCACTAAACCAACTTTTTGACTCGATAATCTAACGAGCGTTCCTACCGGATGAATACCAATACATTGAATAAATTTATTAAGCAGCTCGGGATCGAAGCTATCTGGGCATCCGTCTTTTAGTATTTTAAAGGCTTTTATTGGCTCCATGCCTGCTTTGTAAACACGTTCTGCGGTAAGTGCATCATATACATCCACAATTGACGCCATACGTACGTATTGACTTATTTCGTCGCCCTTTTTAGCAAACGGGTAGCCTTTACCATCAAGCCTTTCGTGATGCATGCCAGCAATATCAACTGCAATACCCGTTAAACCAGACTCTTCTAATATCTCTTTACTGAAAAGCGAGTGCATTTTCATTATTTTAAATTCATCATCGGTAAAGCGACCTGGTTTATTGAGTATTTCATCAGGAATTTTTATCTTACCAATGTCGTGTAAAAGTGCGCCGGTAGTCAGTTCAACGATAATGTTTTTTTCTATACCTAAATGCTTAGCAAAAATCCCCATTAATATCGATACATTAATAGAGTGCTCAAGTAGGTAAGCATCTTTTTGGCGCATTTGGGTAAGGCAGGCTAGGGCATCTTGGTTTCTAAAAACAGAGTCCATAAAGCCACTTGCCAGCTCTCTGAATGGCGTAATATCTATATCGCGGCCTGCTTTAATATCTTTAAATGCTTTTATTTGCAGTGTTTTAGCTTCGTCATACAGCTTTTTTGCCTTTCCCATTTCTTGTTCGGCACTGTGTGTTTTTTGCCAAGGGTCACGCTTTATTTTTGTTGCAGGTACAGTGATAGGAGCTTTTTCAGGGACTGAGTCAATGAGGGTTTTATCAGGGTCTATTTCTACTTCTAAAATTCCTGCTTTTATTAGGTTATTAATACCAGCCTGAGTTTTAACCCAGCCTTGATTTTTAATTTTAATACTGCCAGTTTGCCTGGTAACACTTTGCACAAACATACCAGGCAGTAACTGACCAACAGGAATTATTTTCAAATTTATTACTTCTATTGTTAATCTTTCATTAAGCTAACAAATATATACGTTACTACCTAATAAAAAAGGCACTTTTCAGTGCCTTTTTTTATTTTTTAGTTAAAAAGCATTAGCTTAATTATTCATCATCTTCAACAAGCGTCATTAGTGATGTGTTACCACCTGATGCTGTTGTATCAATACTGATTGTTTTTTCAGTAATAAGACGTTTGATTAATGTATCGTAATACTCAGAGCTAATTACCGGTAAAATAGCACCTTTACGCTGTGCAAGCTGTTGGCTAAAGTAGCCCAAGCGAGACGAGCGAGCAGCAACTACCGCACCGGCTAAATGAGGGGGCGCCAAAATAGCTTGTAACTGGTTAGGTTTAGCTACTTGGAAAACACCTTCTGCAACACCTGTAGAGATAAATTTATCTTTAAAGGCAACGGCTTCATCATAAAACAGCTCAGACGCTACAGTAATTACCGTATTACCTGCGGCAATAGCAGTGATGATAGACAATGCCCAGAAGTTAAATGATGTGCTCTTATCTGCATAACACACTACACAACCACGTGCTTCTAGATGAAGTGTATTAGACTCACCCGTTGGCCCAGGCAGGGTAGTAAACTTACGCATGTGCTTTTCAAGGCGGTTAAGCTGTGCACGTGCTTCTGATAATGTTAATGCTAAGTCGTCTGCTAAATCGTCGATAATTTCTACCGTCGCGATTTTAGCAAGCAACTGACGTACAGCCGAAACACGGTCGTTTAGTGGTGTTGCACGCCAGATTTTCTCATCGCGCATTGAGTTGGCCATTAGCTTTTTAACTTGCTCATTCGCACCGCTGTAGTGGTGCAAATCAAGTTCGTCAGGCGTTAGGTTAGTCATTTGTACGTTATCTGGTGATGCTTTTTCTTTTACTAAACGTTGTAGGTAGTTAGGGCCACCGGCTTTAGGGCCAGTACCTGATAAACCACGGCCACCAAACGGTTGCACACCAACAATGGCACCAATCATGTTTCGGTTAATGTAGACATTACCCGCACGTGACATTTTAGCAAGGTACTCACAGCGCTCTTCAATACGTGAATGAACACCCATTGTCAGACCATAGCCTGTGTTATTTATTTGATCCATCACATCATCAAGTTCATTCGATTTAAAGCGAACAATATGAACACATGGGCCAAATACTTCACGTTTAAGTACTGATAAGTCTTTGATTTCGTATAAACGAGGAGCAAAAAAGTATGCGCCATTTTGTGTATTATCAGGAATTTTACATTCGTAATGAAGTATAGAATTACCTTTTAAGTACTCAACGTGCTCGTTTAAGTTTTTAAGTGCTTTTTCATCAATTACCGGACCAACATCAGTTGATAGTAACGATGGATCGCCAATGTGTAACTCAGCTAGAGCACCTTTAAGCATTTCGATAATGCCATCTGCTACGTCATCTTGAATGAATAAAACACGAAGAGCAGAACAACGTTGGCCAGCACTTTGAAAACCAGAACTGATCACATCATCAACTACTTGCTCAGGAAGCGCCGTTGAGTCAACAATCATACAGTTTTGGCCACCTGTTTCTGCAATTAACGGTACTTGAATGTCGTTACGTGCAGCAAGTGTTTGAGAAATTAATGTGCCTGTTTCAGTAGAACCTGTAAACATAACCGCTTGAATGCGCTCATCAGGAACAATTGTTTTACCTACTTCTGAGCCGCGAGCGATAACCGGTTGAACAACGTGCTCAGGTAAACCAACAGATAGCATTAGTTCAATGGCACGAAGGGCGATTAAACTTGTTTGCTCAGCAGGCTTAGCAATTACAGTGTTACCTGTAACAATCGCAGCAGCAACTTGGCCTAAGAATATTGCAAGCGGGAAGTTCCACGGGCTAATACATAAAATAACGCCACGGGCTTCAAAACGTTCATCTTTAGACAACTCTTCAGCGCGCGCTGCGTAGTAACGACAAAAATCAACCGCTTCACGTACTTCATCAATACCATCTTGCGCTACTTTACCCGCTTCTTTAATACAGATAGCGACTAGTTCGTCGTGATGACGTTCTAAAATGTCAGCAACGCGGCGCAGTAAATTAGCTCGCTCTTTTACTGGTGTTTGTGACCATGATTCAAGTGCCGCTTCAGCGTTAGCCAGTAATACCTTCATCTCTTCGCCAGTTTGCAGTTTAACGTGGCCGATGATTTCTTTGTGATTTGCTGGGTTTTTAACAGCCAATGAGCCTTCTGGTACTTGGCTTTGCTCAATTAAGTGCTCGTTAAACCATGTTTCAAGATTCTCTTTGAAAGGGGTAATAACATTAATATCGGTTAAATCCATGCCTTTAGAGTTAGCACGTTCTTCACCGTATAAATCAATTGGCATTTTGATTTGCGTATTGTACTTATTACGCAAGCCTTGCAATGTTTCTACAGGGTCTGGTAGTAATGATTCAACAGGTTTTGTTGTATCTACAATCGCGTTCACAAATGATGAGTTAGCACCATTTTCTAACAAACGACGAACAAGGTAAGCAAGTAGGTCTTCGTGTTGACCAACTGGGGCATATACACGACATTGAATTTTTTCTTCGTTAACGATTTGGTCGAATAAAGATTCACCCATACCGTGCAAACGTTGAAATTCAAAACCGGTGTTGTCGCCTTTCGCTACTTCTAAAATAGTCGCGGCAGTGTAAGCGTTGTGTGTTGCAAACTGCGGATAAAGTACGTCGCGCGCTTCAAGCATTTTAATAGCACATGCTTTGTAAGAAACATCGGTTGTTGCTTTACGGGTAAATACAGGGAAATGCTCTAAACCATCTTGTTGTGTGGTTTTGATTTCAGTATCCCAGTACGCGCCTTTAACTAAACGTACCATCATTTTACGACCAACACGGCTTGCAAGGTCGGTTAGCCATTCAATTACAAAAATAGCGCGTTTTTGGTACGCTTGAACCGCTAAGCCAAATCCTTGCCAATCACCAAGATCTTCATCACTAAATACTGCTTCAATTACATCTAATGAAATATCTAGACGGTCAGCTTCCTCAGCATCAACGGTAAAGCCGATATCGTATTTTTTAGCTGCAAGCGCAAGCTCTTTTAACTTTGGTACAATTTCTTCCATCACACGGTCTTTATGAGTGAACTCATAACGAGGATGAATAGCAGAAAGCTTAACTGAAATGCCAGGGCTCTTAATTGGACCACGACCATTTGCCGCTTTACCAATAGAGTGTATAGCATTCATGTAGCTGTCAAAGTAACGCTTCGCATCTTTCATTGTGCGCGCGCCTTCGCCTAGCATATCGTAAGAATATACATAACCTTTTTGCTCTGTATCGGCAGCACGTTCAATTGCTTCGTCAATGGTACGACCCATAACGAATTGCTTACCCATAATTTTCATAGCAAAATTTACAGACTTACGAATAACTGGCTCACCCAAACGACCAATGGTCTTTTTAAGCATGCCGAACTGTTGTTCTTTCGTTTTGTCTGTGTAGTTAACCATTTTACCGGTAACTAATAATCCCCAAGAAGACGCGTTTACGAATAAAGAATCGCTGCTGCCTAAATGAGAGCTCCAATCACCTTTCGCTAACTTGTCACGAATCAGTACATCTTGAGTTGCTTTGTCTGGTACGCGAAGCAGCGCTTCGGCCAAACACATTAATACAACGCCTTCTTCACTAGAGAGTGAAAATTCATTTAAAAGCGCATCAACACCGCCTTGCCCATCTTGCTCTTTACGAATGTTTAAAACAATCTGGCGGGCTCTTTCCCAGGCACGACTTCGTGCTTTTACGCCTACTTCTGCAAGCGGTAAAATATGATCAATAACCGCATTTTCATCTATGCGGTAGAAGTCACGGATTCTTTGTCTAATAGGACAAATCGTTGTTAAATCGCCGTTGAATAACATAAGCAACCCTCAGGAGTGTTAAGAATTAAAGTAAAATTAATTACCAATAAATTACCAGTGATATTGTGAGTGCATTCTAATTAAATTTCAGCAGAATATGCTGGTTAAATTTCGCGTTTTACGATAATTTACAGGGCATAAATTTAACTTATCCGCATAAAATTCTGTTATGACAATTCCAAATAGATTACGCATGCTAGATCGTATTGATTTAGCCATACTAGACGTTCTACAAAAGAACGGCAGAATTTCAAATGTTAACCTCGCAAAACAGGTTAATTTGAGTGCAAGCCCGTGTCTTGATCGTGTAAAACGATTAGAGCAAGAAGGCTATATCGAAGGCTACTACGCTAAGCTTAGCGAAGCAAAGCTTAATCAAAGCTTAGTAGCACATGTTCAAGTGTCGCTTGTTGCTTCAAATACAGCAGTATTTAAGGTATTTAGAGAGCATATACTAAGAATACAACAAGTCGTTGAATGCGACATGGTGGCAGGCGGTTATGATTATTTATTAAAAATCCGCGTTTCTAATATGGAAGAATATAGACAAGTTCTTGGCGACTTAGTCGATATTCCCGGCGTGGGCACTCATCATACTTATATGGTGATCGAAAAGATTAAAAAAGACGAAGGGCTGCTAATCGACATTTAAGCTTTTCTCAAGTAATAAAAAACCGCAATTGCGGTTTTTTATTTTAGTAGATAAAGGCTATACCAAATAGTTAGTACATCACCTTATACATAATTTATTACGACCTTCCGACTTCGCTCTATATAAAGCCGTATCAGCCGCGCATATTAATGCCTCAGATGTTCTGTACTGATTATCGTATTCACACGCTAAACCCTGGCTTACACTTATCTTTACATTCGCTGGCAAACCAATATCTCTAAAATTAATGTTGAGTATTTTTTCTTGAATACGTTTTGCGATCATTTCTGCATTTGAGACATGTGAGCGGGGTAATACAACAGCAAACTCCTCACCACCATAGCGTGCTACTAAACTATCTTTTGAGGGGAGGCAGTCTTCAATTGTTTGAGCTACTTTTTGCAAACATTTATCACCCTTTACATGACCAAAATTATCATTAAACAGTTTAAAAAAATCAATATCGATCAAGATAAAACTCAAAGGCTGTTTGTCTACTATGCATTCTTGCCAATTTTTAATAATCGCCTTTTCTAAAGTGCAGCGATTAGCGACGCCTGTAAGGTGATCTATTTTGGCTATGTTTTCGAGTACTTTATACTTTTTAACATGCCTAGAAATATCATGCATAATACAAATAAATAGAGGGATATTGTTTGTAGTTGATGCGGGTATACAAGAAATTGAGAGCTCTATATCTAAACAGTTACCATTGTTTTTTATTATTTTAACTTCTTTCGGGCCATGATTGAGTGGTGTTTGATAGTTGTTTTTCCAACTTTCAAACATGTATTGATAGTCATCGCGATACTGTTCTTGTAAACAATCTTGCCATTTTTTACCTATTAACGAGTCAGACGTAACATTAAAAAAACGAGCTGCAACGGGATTTACTGATTCAAACACTCCATCTGCATTAACAATAAAAATAGCATCGGCCATCACATTAGTGACATTAATAATTGCGCTTATTTTTTCATTGTTAACGGTATTAGAAATGCTGCTCATTAATGCAGATACAGCGTTGTCGGTGTTGTTTGCTCTGCTATTTTCATTATTGTTAGACATGGTGTTGCTCATTTTTATTGTTAATGAAACTTTATGTCTAGGAGTTTATTTAATTTATGGTTTTTAAACCTTTCGGTAACCTTCTTTTTTAATTTGTTGATTTTATTTGTTTTTATTGAAGTGTGTCAGTGCTTAGCTAAAAGGTAGTTAGGTTATAAATAAATTGCACTGGGGAAATTATGCTTGTGCAATTTAAAATCAATAATTAATTTTTGTCTTTATTTATAACTTGTGGGTCAGGGCTTGAATAAGGTTTATCATTACACTCAACGTTAAATATTAAACATGCAGTGCCTGAGTTTTTTGCTGTATCGGTGACGGTGATTGCTTGGCGGTTATCACTAAGTTCATAACTGAAATCTTGGGCACATGTTCCGATTTTATTAGTAATTGTAGCCCCCGTGAAAAAAAAGCCTAGCCCAACTGTTACAGGAGTTAAAGTGTAAGTACCTGCAGTTTCGGCTCTTACTGTACCGCCGCCGTCAACGGCTTTACCATTTTCTGTATAGCTAAAAACGGCCTCTTTTTTATCGTTAAACTCAATATGTACTTGAAAATCGACTTTTTCTAAGGTGGTATTCATGTTATTTCCTTTGTATTTATAGTTTAAAGTCAGTAATGCCTAGTTTTATCAGGCTTGCTGTTATTGTTGGTATTTCGTTTGCTCGGTTTAAGCAGGTATATGCTTGTACCTGCGGGTACTTTACGTGAATACTTTGGTTTATTTTTACTGTTTGAGTAATAGCTTTAAGCGCATTTACGCAAAATTGCTCTCGCTGTTCGCTGGTCGAAGCTAATTTAGCTTTGAGCAGGTTTATATTTATGGGAGCTAAGTTATCTCTATTCTTCATTTTATTGGTTATGTAACGTTTATATTCGCCATCATTCTCAAGGGTTGTTAATAACTCTTGCGCTTTAAGAGGGAAGTTTCTGTCAATAAAATAGCGAGCCAGACTAATTTGTGTATTAATAGAATTGATACTATTAAAACCTTGTGATTTTAAGAAGCTAATAATTTCTCCTATTCTTGAATCTACTTTTTTGTCATAAGACAACATTATTAATTGCGCTAAAGAGCGATAATACATATGTTGAAATTCATTATTTTCTGGATCTTGCTTTAAAGCCTCATTTATATTTTCATTCGCAAAGCGAGCTTTTAAATAGGCCATTTTTTTATCAGGTAAATAGCTTAGTAAATAGCCTTGTTGCATATATATATTTGCTGACATATAAAAAAGACTCGCGTCATCAGGGTAGTGATTAGCCACCTTTTTGACCACAGCAACTGCATTGTCCAATATATACACTGCAGTGTTGAAGTTACCAAGCATACCTTCAGTTTTTGCAAGCCAACTAAGGGTATCTGCTTTATCACGCAATAAGTTTTTATTGTTGGGCTTTAGCACAAGCGCTTCGTTTTTAAGAGTAAGTGATTCGGTAAAGCTCTGTTTTGCCGCTTTATAATTAAATTGTTTTAAATACAAAGATCCCAGCGAATTATGTGAATACGACAACTCCATAATGGAATTAAAATCATTCGCTGCTAATGAATACATGGTTTCGCTATACATATGATACTTTTTAAATAATGGCTCAGTGGCAGCGTAATCACTTTTATCATAATGAAGCTGGCCTAACCAAAAGGCATTGGCACCCGCAAGCGTTAGTAATTCTATATTGTTAGGCTGTATTTTTAATAATGCCTCAAGGCGGGTGCGGGCGTTTTCAAAGGCGGTAAAGGCTTCATCGGTTTTACCTCGGGAATAAGCTACTTCACCCATTGCTTCGAGGGTTTGTGCGTACTGGAAACGGTTGTTAAATTGTGCTTTATCATCGCTAAAGCTAAAGAGTGAACCTGATTCGTCTGTTTGATTTGTAAAATATTCAAGTGCTTTATTACTAATACCATCAAGTAAGTCCATACGCTTTACGCTACGCAGTTTGTCGGCAAAGTCACCCACCATAAACCCCAGTAAGCTTTCGGCCTCAAGCTGTTTTTTTTGCGCATGTTGCTGGGCCTTAAAACTAGTAAAGCTCATTAATAACGCGGTAAATGTAAGTAAGCACAATAAAGCAACGGTCACCCGTTTTACTCTTATTTTTGTTTTTGTTTTTTTAATAGAGCTTTTGATAAGAGTGTGCTCGTTATCATCTAATTTAAACAGTTTGTCGTTTAGTAATAGCTGCGCTTCTTGTAGCGGTTTACCTGGCGCTAGGAGGTAAGCACTACTTTTACCTTCATCTATCCAATTTTGCGCTTGGTGTTGTAAGCGGCTTTTTATTGCTAAGGCATCTTTATGATCATTAATCCATTGTTTTGCTCGCGGCCATTGACGTAATAATGCCTCGTGAGCAAGGCTAAAACAGGCTTCTTGATTTTGTAAATGCGATACAAATAAACGGCTATCGACCATGGCTTGCACAAGCTCTTTTTGGCTTGTGTTCGTTAATGTTTGCCAGCGGGCAGCGCGGCTCGTAATGGTTTTACCATCTGGATTTAAAGTGATCAGCTGTGATAATACGCTTTTTAGTTGCTGTTGTTGCTCGTTGCTGAGGTCAATAAATATATCTTCTGCTTTTTTGCCTATGGCTCCCTCAATACCCCCGAGTTTTGTGTAAACACTGTGCAGTAGCTCGTTACTATCACTGCGCTGCAAGTACAGCTCTTGCAATGTGTATTGCAGCATGGGTAATGCATCGGGGTTATTAGCTGTATCGGCGCACAATATTTCATCCAGTGGTGTTTGGGTTTCTGGGTCATTCGAGAACGTTAAATTAGCGGTTAACGCTGGCAGGCGAATAATTTGTTGAAGCTCTTGGCGATTTGGCGGTGTTAAATCGTAGTGCGCGCCATGAGCTTTGCCTGCCATTAGACTTGGTTGTTCAACCACTAAAGGGTAAAAGTCGTTACGACACGCACTAAATACAATCACAGTTTTAGAGGTTGCTAAGCGCTCAATAACTGATAAAAAATGGCTGCGCGTTTCGCTACTAAATAAAGGAGAAGAAAGCAGTACTTCTAAGCGGTCAATAAATAAAAATAACTGGGGTGTTTTAAGTTGTGTAGAGGCTTTGCTAAGTGCAATTTGTATGGCGTTGATTACGCCATCGATTGCCAATTCTAGTTGCTCTGCCAGTGTTTGCGCGCTTAATCCTTCAAATACAGGAAGGCCATTTATATCCCAATCAAGCAATGCAGAAGCTAAATCTAAAAAAAGTCTATTTTTATGAACATCTGCAAAGTCGAGTTGGCTATAAGAAATAACCCCAATGCCGTTATAGCCTCGCTCATCTAGCAGTTTTGGTAAAATCCCAGCATTAACAAGCGAAGATTTACCCGTACCGCTAGGGCCAAGTATTAAGCAAAAAGCACGACCAAATTTAACTTGGCTCGATATTCTATTGAGTAACGTTTCTATAGATTGATTGCGGCCAAAAAATAGGTGTGTATCGCTTGGGTTGTAGGCGCTTAATCCTAAAAAAGGAGAGCCACCTTGCCATGTGTTTTCACTTTTTTTTATATCTTCAGCCAGAGGAAACTCAAGTTTTGCAATAACGCGGTAACCACGTTTGCGAATAGTTTCTATGTAGGTGGGCTCACTTGCTTTATCACCGAGGGCTTTTCGTAACTGGGTAATTGTTTTATGCAGCGGGTTATCGCCTACCTCAACATTTTTCCAGCATTGATCTAATAGCTCGTCAGTAGTAACAATTTCGCCTTTTTGGAAGCAAAGATGAACTAACACATCCATGGCTTTTGGTTCTAACTGTTTATTTTTTTCTGCACGCTGAAGAGTATTTGACTGGGGATTGACTTGCCAATCACCTAAATAAAAAGGGCTGCGATTCATAATGGCTCATTATTGTTATTATGTAATTAAAGCGAGTGATTAGCCGACTTTTTTAACCAAGTCTTTATATTACAGATAAAATAACAAACAGATAAGGAGTTTTTACGCAGTAAAAGAAGTTTATTGATGTGGGTAATTCAATATTGAATTACCCACTGGATTTTATGACTATATATCGCTTTTATTTATAGTAATGACGCGTTGAGGGAATGGGATTTCAATATCAGCGTTATTAATTGCTTTATAAACACCGCCATTAATAGCCAGCTTGGTTTCAATAATTTTAGTGGTAGGTACCCAATATCGGTAGCTTATTGTAACACCGCTATCGGCAAAGCGTTCAATACCCACTTGTGATAACGGATTTTGTGCGACTAATTCGTGTGCTTTAAGTACGTCTTCAATAAGGCGAATCGCGTTATCAGAGCAAGCACTATAGGCTATATCTATTTCACCTTTGACCAATGAGTAACTAAATGAGTTATGAAGTATTTCACCTACTATGTGCTTATTTGGAATGGTAATTTCTACTTTTTCTTCATTGATTAAAATAGTGTAGCCAAGCTCAATTGTTTTAACTTGGCCGCTTACATTTTTAACTTCAATAGTATCACCAACAACAAAAGGTCGAGTGGCTATAATGGCAAGGCCTGCACCATAGTTAGAGAGCATTCCTTGCAGCGCTAAACCTGCACCCAAAGACGCAGCACCAATGGCTGCTACAAATGGCGTAACGCTGATACCTATTTTTCCAAGTGCAATAATTATAACCATTACAATTAGCAGTACTTTTACCACGCTACTGACAAAGTTAGTAAGCGTAATGTCAACGTTATGACGGGTCATTAACGCGGCTACAAATTTGGCAAGCTTTTGTGCTATCCACAAACCAATGAGGACGATAAAAATAGCGCCAACAATTTGCATACTGTAGGTAACCATATACTCAGTAAGCATGGTGTAATATTTTTCAAACTGTTCGATTTCAGAACTGATCATAAAGCGCTCTATGTTAGGGCTATGTTGTATTTTTCCAACTATAGCAAAATGTTGACTAAAAATGGATATAACAGCGGCACTATAATCGCTGTTAATAAAGCACTTAGCGCCATTGCAACTGAGGAGTAAGCGCCTACTTTTGGATGCTCAGCAATAGCAGCAGCAGTCCCAATTGCATGACAAGCTGTGCCCATGGCAACACCTTGAGATTCGTGATTAAAAATATTAATGAGTTGAAAAAGCATAAAGCCAAATAAAGCGCCTAGTAAACCAATAAAAATAACTAAAACCGCAGCAAGAGAGCTAATCCCCCCTAATGAGTCAGTAACAATTAAAGATATTGGGGTTGTGACACTGAGTGCGGCAACAGATGCACTTAGCTGCGCAGGCGTATTAAATAATATGCTTAGCAAAAATGCCACAACGGTTGCGTTAACAATACCTAAGCTACATGTTGCGACTATGAGTAATAGGTTTTTTCGTACGTGTGTAAACTGCTGATATAAAGGAAGCGCTAAAGCCACAATCGCGGGCTCTAATAACCAGCTTAATAATTTGCTGTGCGAGGCAAATTGCGTATAAGGCAGATTTAGGTTAATTAGTAATAAAGCGATAATACTAATACTTAAAAATACGGGGTTAGTGAGCGATTTAAATACGCTGTTTTTTATACTTTGGTTTACGGCCCTTAGCGCTAAAAATAATACAATAATAAAAGGAATACTTAGCCACCATAAATTAGGCTGTAGCTCTGAAATAGCGGAAAAAGTAAAATCAGTCATTATTTTCTCTTCCCTTAAAGTTCGCAATTACACTGCTAACAAGCAACAAGGTAGTTATAGGGACTAGCACCACAACTGAGGCTAAAAATGCCCAGTGCGATTTTATAAGGCCGAGATGTTCAATAAATCCCACACCCGCAGGAATGAAAAAGATAGGCATAATATTTAAAATAGGGGAGGCGCATGGTTTTACATGTTGCTCTTTTACAATACCCGATAAGAGTAAAACTAATAAAATAACCATAGCAAGTAACGGTGCAGGAAAGCTTCCACCAATAAAGTGCATAGTGAGTTTAGCGCAGGCTAAACAGAGTAAAATAATAGCGCTACTGAGCAGATATTTCATCAAAGTGGCCCACAGAAAAGATAAGAGCTTAACTTTAACAAATCAAACTCTTTTATGCATTGTGCAATAGTCTACCAGTGCTTTGTATTTGCGTAGGTTATATTCGCTTTTCCTTTTGCTTTAGCAATTGCTTTTTTAGTGTTTGGGTTTAGCAATAAGCGAATTTGGCTGAAGGTTTCTTTAGCGAGTATTTTTCGTTGGTTTGGTTTATAGCTAAGTTGTGTAATGCGTTTAATTGCAGCGAGCGTATCTGGTGAACGCTCAAGTAATGTATTGAGCATGTTTTGCGTTGCTTGCTGAGTATCATCGGTAAGTTTAGTAACCAAACCTAGCTCATTTGCTTGTTGTGCAGTGATTGGGTTTGCGTGGCTTGCAAGCCAAAGTGCTTGGTCGCGCTTAACTAAACCGCTCATCATTACATTTGCGCCCATATCGGGGCACAATCCCCAACGCGCTTCCATAATGGCAAGTTTGGCATCAATATGAACAACTCTGTAATCTGCCCCCAAAGCTATTTGCAAACCCCCCCCTAAACAGTTGCCATCAATTTGTGCAATAACGGGCACACTCAGTGACTGCCAGCCTAATACTACTTTTTGCGCTAAATTTTGATTGCCAGGTAACCATTTAAGCAATAATTTCACTATGTTCATTGGTGTAGCCATTACTGCAGATATATCAAGGCCTGCACAAAAATGTTCGCCATCGCCTTTTATTACCACAGCACGAATACTGCGATCTCTTTTTATATTTTTAATGACTTTGTTTAGCTCTACAAACATTTCAAAACTTAATGCATTTTGTTTTTTTGCTCTGCTAAGCGTGACGGTTGCAATGCCATTTTGTTTTTCTAGTTTTATCATTACACACTCCTCTGACCTGTTGCTTGAGCTTATGTTGTTATAGGAATTAAGTAAAGTGACGGTATTTTTTAAATAAATGGAATTTATTGCTAAAGCCGTAGTCTTAAAGGATTGGTTTTAGATGAGAAAAGGCTAAACAATTCGGACCTAAGATAATAAAAATATTTTACGTTGTTATTTTAACTTAAATAATAAAAGTAATCTTTATATTCAATAGGTTAGGTGAGTTGTTATTTGTCGTTTTAGTTGTATGCTGAATAAAGCATGACTCGGTTACAAAAAAGTCAGTGTTTTAAGCTTTTTTTTATCAAAATGATGATGAGATTTGATAATATAGCGCAACTTAAAAGCTTAAGGTTAAGCACATATGTCGGGTCCACGTTTATATACGGTAGAAGAAGCTACTCACCAAGCTTATGATATTTTTTTAGAGTTAGCGCCAAATAACTTGAGTGAAAAAGATGTTGAAGACTTTAATGAGTTTAGAGAAGACCTAGGCTTTATTGAAGAAGACGAGCCAGATGACCAGTGGCAAGACTTTGTAGCCCTTGAAATAGAGCCAGAGCACTTTATTCAGGTGTTGGTTGGTTTAGAATTTGAAAATGATGATGTTTTGTTTGCTAAAATTTTGATTAGTCGTGATAAAGATGCTCCGTTTTGTCATATTTTATGGAAAGAAACTGAATAAGCAATACTGCTTATTTTTATAATTGTGTGCAGAGAGAGTATTGTGCGTAAGTATTTATTTTTAATTTTTTTAATAATTAGCAGCCCAAGTTGGGCCGTTGATCCATTTGAAGATTTTCATGAATATGGCAAGCTCTCTGATGAAGAAATTCATGAGTTACACAAAGGTGACATGTTCTACGGTGATACTGAATTTGGCTTTATTCTAAGTAAAGGTAACACCAATTCGACCAGTTTTAAGCTCAAAGGTAATTTATACCAAGACTTTGAAAAGTGGCGTAACCAATTTAAAATAGACTCTCTTTATAAGCGTGATGAGAACGATGAAAGCGGTGGCACTGATGTTACAGCTAATCGTGTTTTTGTATCTGCGCAAGGTAACTATAAAGTAGGTGTTAAAAACTCCTCATTTTTTATTTACGGTGATTACGAAGAAGATGAGTTTAGTGGACTTGATTTTAAAAGTACGGTGGCGACAGGCTATGGTGCGCGTGTATATCAAGGCTCTAAAAACAAAGTAGATATTGATATAGGACCTGGTTTATACCGTTCAGTAGCCGATGAAGATTCGGATGTGAGCGAAGATGAAATTAATAAAACCGGTTATTTAGTACGTGTTGCAATGCAGTGGGAACGTTTGGTTTCTAAGCGTACTCGTTTTAATCAAGATGTGAGTATAGAGCAGTCGCTTTCAGGTCTTAATTCTCGCTTAAAATCGGAAACCGCACTGATAAGCCAAGTGATTGGTGCGGTATCACTCAAATTTACCTACATGTATCGTTATAATTCAAAACCCGAAGATGATAAACTCAAGTTTGACTCAGAGCTGAGTGCTACATTGGTGTACAGCTTTTAAGTATTTATTTAATTTAGAGAATATTATGTATCAGCATAAACAGTATGCGGTGTTTATCTTTTTTGTATTAGCGTGGATAGGCGGTTTTGTAGCGCTTGCATGGAACTTGTTAGGCGCTGATGGACCTTTAATGATATTTGCTGGGATTTTAGTGCTGGTGGGCTTTTTGTTCCATGGTCTAACAGTAAAAGTAGATGATAAAAAAATTAGCTGGGCGTTTGGTCCTGGCGTTGCAGGGCAAAGCATTGAGCTTGGCGAAGTGTTAGAAGCTAAGGCAGTTCAAAACTCTTACAGACACGGTATTGGTATGCGAATTACTCACGATGGTTGGGTGTATACAGTATCTGGCTTTAGTGCAATACAGCTAACGCTTAAAGATGGCACTTTGTATCGAGTTGGCACAAACGATCAAAAAGGTTTACTAGCCGCTTTAAAAGAAAAGAATGTATCAATCGCGCTGCCTAGTAAGGCAAAAACTGAAACGGTTAAGCGCAACAATATGATATAAAAAAAGCGCCCTAGGCGCTTTTTTACTTGGTTTAACAGTGTATTAGTGGTCGTGACCACATCCACCTTCACCATGTACATGACCATGAGTGAGTTCTTCTTCGGTTGCATCACGTACTTCTAGTATCTCTACATCAAAGTTAAGTGTTATGCCTGCAAGTGGGTTATTACCATCTACAATAACTTCTTCATCTTGGATATCGATGATCATTACTGATTGGTCACCATCATCTGTTGATGCACGAAATTGCATGCCGACTTCAATTTCCATACCTTCAAACATCGACTTAGGTACAGCTTGCATTAGGTTATCGTGGCGTTCGCCATAACCTTCATCAGGTTCAACTTTTACGCTAAGTGTGTCGCCTGGTTGTTTGCCTTGCAAAGCATTTTCTAGGCCTGAAATTAAGTAGCCTGTGCCAATGATAAAGTGTAGTGGCTCACCACCGAACGAGTTATCAATGCTATTGCCATCATTATCCATTACCGAATAATGCATTTTTACCACTTTGTTTGCCGCAACGATCATAGTCATTCCTATTTATTCATCTTCAAGAGAGTAGGGTAGAGGCAGAATGCTTAGCTCCACCTGAGGTGTGTGTTTTGCACGAAGTACCTGAGTTACATCAGTATCGTTTGGCAACACAACAAGGCCTGTTAATTTATTTGTTTGTTCATTAAAGCTTTGTGCAATAAGTTTACCCACACGGCGCCAGTTTTCGCCTAATTGGGTTTCTAAATCGGGCTCTGAAAGTATCCCTTCGCTTTGACCTGAGACTATATACATTGCACGCTTATTTTTACCTAGGTACTTCATGCGAGCCACAGTTTCTTGACCGGTATAACACCCTTTTTTAAAGCTTATACCGCCAATAGCATGTAGGTTTACCATTTGAGGAACATACTCGCCAATTGCATCTGCACTTAACTGAGGTTCACCTGCAAGCATAGATGCTTGTTGCCAAGGAGCTTCGTTATCAAGTGTAGATACGTCATCAGGCATACTAAACTGGCTATCGACCATTAATAAAACACGGTTATCAGCTAATTTTAGTGCTTTACCGCTTTCAAAGTCACACGCGCTCGCATCACCTTCAAAGTTAATATCAAGTTGTGCGAGTACACCCGATAAATCATCACCAATGAGACCAATTAATCGCTTTGAACATGCACTAATGTCAACTTTTGCAAATACGGCATACTTTTTTAGCTCAGCTAACGATTTTTCTACTTCGTTTTCGCTGCCTGTAAGGTAGTAGCTGTCTTGATAAGTAAATAATTTAAATACGCCCCAAAGTTTACCTTTAGCGCTGCAATGGCCAGCCCACAAATAATTACTGCTGGTTAATTTATTTAGATCTTGAGTGATTTGCCCGTGTAAATAAGATAATTTATCAGCACCGCAGAGGCTAATAAGTTGATGAGATAACGGACATGCATAAACGCTCGACATAAAAACCTTCTTTGCAATATAAATGAAGTGACATAATAACGCAGTTGTTACGTATGGTACAGACAAGCGCTTATTGGTGCGGGTTTATTCTTTAATGAGAGATTAATAGCTGCTAAATAGGCTTGTGTTTGTTAAACTCGAGTCAATTAAGTATGAGGTTTAAAATGGTTGAAATTCATAGTAAAGCACGTATTCGTTGGGCTTGCCGTCGTGGCATGTTAGAGCTTGATGTTTTGTTTATGCCGTTTGTTGAAGAAGCATACGACTCTTTAAGCGCAGAGCAACAGGCTATTTTTCAGCGTTTGCTAACAGAAGAAGACCCTGACTTATTTGCATGGTTTATGGGTCATCAAGAATGTAAAGATGAGCAGTTAAACGGTATGGTTTCGCTGATCTTAGACCGAGTTCGTGTATAGGTTTACAGTTACTAATAATAACGCTGACCACAAACCTATTGTGGTCTTTTTTTGCATGCTCATTTTAATATTATGTTTATTTTTAGATTCGCTACTAGCTATGCTTTTTTGTTTGATAATTAATATATTAGCTGGCTTTTTAGTGTGGCAAAAAGTGTTGGCAATTCATCCAAATCACGGCGTTATAATACTAGAACCCAAGCTATTTAGGTTTGAGGGTGAGGGTTTGAAAATTCAGGGTGAAATTAGTAAAAAAAGCCGTTTTTATGGCAATAATATATGGCTACATATTAAAGGTTTTAGTAACAACCATTGGCTTATAATTTCAGCCAATGGTGTTAATGAACAAAGTTATGCGCGTTTGAAACGTGCTACTTTAAGCGCGGTTAATTGCGTTTTGGAGTCAAAATAGTCGGTGTTGGATTTTCATTTTGTTCAGGATAGTCAATTGTATAATGTAGGCCTCTGCTTTCTTTTCGTTCCATTGCACTTCTAATAATGAGTTCTGACACTTGTACTAAGTTACGAAGCTCAAGCAAGTTATTACTTACTCTAAAGTTTGCATAATAATCGTGTATTTCTTGCTGCAGCAACTCAACCCTATGCAGTGCACGTTCTAAGCGTTTAGTAGAGCGTACAATACCTACATAATCCCACATAAATAAACGTAGTTCATGCCAGTTATGGGTAATAACAATTTCTTCATCAGAGTTACTAACACGGCTTTCATCCCAATGAGGTAGAGCCATTGGCTCTGGTGCATGTTCAATTTTACTTAAAATATCTTTAGCTGCAGCGTGGGCAAATACAATACATTCTAATAATGAATTACTTGCCATACGGTTTGCACCATGTAGGCCTGTGTAAGCGACTTCGCCAACAGCATACAAGTTATCGAGATCTGTTTTACCGTTAAAGTCGGTCATTACGCCACCACAAGTGTAATGCGCAGCAGGTACAACTGGGATTGCTTCTTTTGTTATATCAAGCCCTACACTTAGGCATTTTGCGTAAATAGTAGGGAAGTGCTCAATAATAAAGTCTTTATCTTTGTGGCTAATATCTAAATAAACACAATTAGCACCTAAACGCTTCATTTCAAAATCGATTGCGCGTGCGACTATATCGCGTGGAGCGAGCTCTTCACGGCTGTCAAAGTCTTTCATAAAACGAGTGCCATCAGGTCGTTTTAAATAAGCCCCTTCACCGCGCATAGCTTCTGTAATTAAAAAGTTTTGTAGCTCTGGATGATAAAGGCTCGTTGGATGAAATTGATTAAATTCCATATTGGCAACTTTACAGCCTGCGCGCCATGCCATTGCAATGCCATCACCACTTGATACATCTGGATTAGATGTATACAAATACACTTTGCTTGCGCCACCAGTGGCAAGAGCAACAAATTTAGCTGAAATGGTTTCTACCTTTTTAGCTTTTTTGTTCCACACATACATACCTTCAATGTGTGAGCCTGTTTTTCCGGCGCTTTTATCTGTAATTAAATCAATAGCATTGTATTGCTCTAAGAGCGTTATATTCTTATGAATTTTAACTTGGCTAATAAGCGTGGTTTGCACAGCTTTGCCAGTAGCATCGGCTGCATGCAAAATACGACGATGGCTGTGACCGCCTTCACGTGTTAAATGAAAACGCTCTTTTCCTTTGCTATCAAACTCCATATCAAAGGGAACACCTTGGTCGATTAACCACTGTAGGCAATCGTGAGCATTGCTGGCAGTATAATGAACAGCGTCTCTGTCGCATAAACCGCCGCCCGCATCGAGTGTATCTTCAACATGAGATTCTATGCTGTCGTTTTGTTTATCAAATACAGCTGCTATACCACCTTGAGCATATAAAGTAGAACCTTCTGTAAGCGCTCCTTTACTGATCACGGTAACGTTACAATAATTAGCTAGAGATAATGCAAGTGATAAGCCTGCTGCGCCGCTACCTATAATAGCGACATCTGCAATGTGATGTTTATTTTGGTTCATGTCAGAGGTACTTTGCGGTTACAATGCTCGTATAGAGCAATATTTGTTTTTAATATCTGTAGTTGTACCATATTTGTCATACTACTACGTAGTGATTTTAAAGGCTTAGCGCCGTTATTTATCATCTATTTTATAAAAAAATAATATTAAGCAGAACTTTTTATTCATAAAGAGGTCAGAGTATTTGTGAACAATGACGACAATATGAATAACAAGCAAAAATCAGACATAGGAGTACCGGCTCGAATGAGCGAGCAGGAATTAGATTTAGTGCTAGTAAAAAGGGTCCAGCAAGGAGATAAAAACGCCTTCAACCTATTAGTAAAGAAGTATCAAAACAAAATTGCAGGTTTGATCTCACGTTATGTATCAAACCAAGGCGATATTGCTGATGTAGCACAAGAGGCTTTTATTAAAGCTTACCGTGCACTTCCAAACTTTAGAGGTGACAGCGCCTTTTACACGTGGTTATACCGTATTGCCGTTAATTGTGCTAAAAATTACTTAGTAGCCCAGGGGCGTAAGCCGCCAGCAAATGATATAGACGCTGAAGATGCCGAGTTTTATGATTGTGCAGATTCAATGCGATCTAATGCATCTCCTGAAAACCTACTTTTAAGCGAAGAAGTACGCGCTGTTATTTTTAATACGATTGATAGTTTGCCTGAAGATCTTAAAACCGCAATCACCCTTAGAGAAATCGAAGGGATGAGCTATGAAGAAATAGCAGTGGTAATGGATTGCCCGGTCGGGACTGTGCGTTCGCGTATATTTCGTGCCCGTGAAGCAATAGATAACAAATTAAACCCATTAATAGGCGAGTCTTAGTATGACAAAAGCACACCTTAACAAGTTAGATAACGAAGCGTTATCGGCATTACTTGATGGCGAGCAACATCTGACTGATGCAAAAATTGCAGAGCAAGATGTAACTACGTTTGGCCGTTATGCGTTAATTGGTGATGCGATGCGTGCTCAAAAAAATAATAACGACATACATATTGATATTAGCGATCGCGTTGCATTAGCACTTGAAAGCGAGCCTGTTTATGCTGACTTTAGTCAGTCAAAAACACAGCCTCAAGCAATCACTGAGACGGTACAAGATAATAAAGTAGTGGCTTTTAATTGGCGCAAGCCAGTTGCTCAACTAGCAATTGCAGCCAGTGTGGCAATGTTTGCTATTGTGGGCGTTAATACGCTTCCTCAAAGTAACAACGAGCAACAAAGCGAAATTCCATTACTACAAACCACACCGCTGACAGGTATGGCGTCGCCAGTAAGTTACTCATCTGAGCCTGCGCTTGAAAATGCAGAGCAAGGTTTACGTGAATTACAGCAACAACGTATTGGTGCATTAGTTCTTGAGCATCAACGCCAAGCACGAGTTGCGAATTCTTTAGAAACAGCGCAAACTAATACCAAAGCGTCTGAGGAAAAAAACTAATTAAATGAAAGTAATCACTTTTGTTCTGTCGTTGGTAGTAAGCTTTAATGCATTTGCCAACGACACAAATCCTGCCAAAGATTTATTACTAAAAATGGCTAATGCCGTTCACACCCGTAATTTTGACGCTTCGTTTGTGGTTGTCAAAGGTAAAACAATGGAACCCTACCGATGGGTGCATGCTTTACAAGGTGATACAGAACTTGAGCATTTAAGTTTACTTAATGGTGCTGGGCTTGAAATGGTCCGTATTGACAACCAAGTTACTTATTTTGAACCTCAGTCAGAACCATACTCCCTAAAAACAGATTCAATAGCGGGTCCAATCCCTGAAGTGCTTTTTAAAGATATAGATCGCTTAAGCGCGCACTATGATTTTGTACTAGGCGGGAAAGGTCGTATTGCAGGGCGTGCTGCACAACTAGTTCGCATAGAATCTAAAGACGAGTATAAATATAATTATTGGATTTGGCTGGATATGGAGTCGTCGTTGTTACTAAAAGCCGCGTACGTTAACCATGAAGGTGAGGCCTTAGAACAGTTACAGCTTACCCATATTAGTGTGACAGAGCAGCCAGCAGGTATGTTACTTGAAGTGCTCAATCGAAACTTTCCAACTCCTTTACCAAACGATGCACTTATAAACGAAGACAGTACAGCTACTAACTGGCAAATTAGTTGGTTACCGGATGGCTTTGAATTACTAAAATCAGACAGACATAAGCTCGATTTAAATAACGAATTAACAGACTATTACTTGTTCTCTGATGGTTTTGTTGAAATTTCGGTATTTATTCAGCGTCCATTGCCGGGTAAGCGTTTAAGTGGTGCACTAACCTCTGGTGCAACGACAGTATATGTGCATAATGGCGGTAATTTTGATGTATCGGTTGTTGGTAATGTACCGAGTATGACCGCAAAAGCGATTGCTGAGTCAGTTACCCGCGCATTATAAACGATTCGTAAGGATTGTTATGATTGAACAAACCCTCACTGTTGTGGCCCTCGATGGCCACATTGCTCATTTAGAAGCACAACAAAAACAAGCTTGTGAAGGCTGCAATGGTCGTTGCGGCTCACAAGTGTTTGGTAAGCTGTTTGGCACTGCAAAAAAAACCTTCCCTTATAAATTTGAATCCTCTGTTGAAGTAGGACAAAAGGTAACCTTGTCACTTGATGATAGTCACGTCGTTAAGCATGCATTTGCGGTATACATGCTACCACTGCTTTTAAGTCTGGTTTTTGCACTGATTGCAGCGCAATTATTTATGGCTTGTGAAGGTTGGCAAATTTTAGCTGCAGCTTTAGGTGGTGTTACAGGTTTCTTTATAGCTAAAACTCGCGTGAAATCGCTAAAGCACGATATAAAAGTTATAAAAATTCACCCAATTAGTATCCCTTTAACTCAAATAGATGGTGATTGACGCCAATTAAATGTAAAATTGCCGTTTTATACCAAAGTAACTTGGAAATACAGGGAATAGTGGTTTTTTAAATTATTTTATCTAGCTGAATTATTTAAGTTAAATAAGTTTAACTTATTGTTATTCAATAAATAAAATGGTTTTAATCAATATTAATAAGCGTGAGTAAATTTTGTAATTCACAAACTGAGCTTATGGCATCCTACAGCAAGTATTTTCAAGTCACTTAGGTATTCATATTTAGTCCATTAAAATAGAAGTATAGAATCCAGTTTATGAAGCATATCCGTAATTTTTCGATCATCGCCCATATTGACCATGGTAAATCGACCCTTTCAGATCGTTTGATCCAAGTTTGTGGCGGTTTAACCGACCGTGAAATGCAAAAACAAGTTTTGGATTCAATGGATATTGAGCGCGAACGTGGTATTACCATTAAAGCGCAAAGTGTAACGTTGAATTACAAAGCGAACGATGGCGAAACTTATCAACTTAATTTCATTGATACTCCAGGACACGTTGATTTTACGTATGAAGTATCGCGTTCTTTAGCTGCATGTGAAGGTGCACTACTCGTTGTTGATGCAGGCCAAGGCGTTGAAGCACAAACATTAGCTAACTGTTACACCGCTATTGAAATGGAATTAGAAGTAATTCCAGTACTTAACAAAATCGATTTACCGCAAGCGGACCCTTTGCGCGTTGCAGAAGAAATTGAAGAAATTATTGGTATTGATGCCCTTGATGCAGTGCAATGTAGCGCTAAAACGGGTGTAGGTATTGCCGAAGTTCTTGAAATGATTGTTAGAGATGTTCCGCCGCCAGTAGGCGATACAGATGGACCTCTACAAGCACTTATTATCGATTCTTGGTTTGACCCATACCAAGGCGTTGTATCATTAGTGCGTATTAAGCACGGTGAATTACGCACTGGCGACAAAATAAAAATAATGTCGAATGAGCATATACATACTGCCGACCAAGTGGGTGTGTTTACACCTAAGCAAACTAACACCGGTATTTTAAGAACAGGTGAGGTAGGGTTTGTTATTGCTGGCATCAAAGAGATACATGGTGCGCCAGTAGGCGATACTATAACTCATCAAAAAAATGCGGCTCCACTTCGTTTACCTGGTTTTCAAAAAATTAAGCCTCAGGTTTATGCAGGTATGTTCCCAATTGCATCAGATGAGTATGAATCATTCCGTGATGCGCTTAATAAATTAAGCTTAAACGATGCGTCGTTATTCTTTGAACCAGAGAATTCAACTGCATTAGGTTTTGGTTTCCGTTGTGGCTTTTTAGGTATGCTACACATGGAAATCATTCAAGAGCGTTTAGAGCGTGAATACGATATTGATTTAATTACAACGGCACCTACGGTAATCTATGAGATAGTTACTAAAGAAGGTACATTCCAGATTGATAACCCGTCTGATTTACCTGCAGTAAACGATATTTTAGAAATTCGTGAGCCGATTGTTGAAGCTAATATTTTGGTACCACAAGAATACTTAGGTAATGTTATTACTTTGTGTATTGAAAAACGCGGTAGCCAAACAAAAATGACCTATCACGGAAAGCAAGTAGCTGTTACGTACGAGCTACCTATGGCTGAAGTGGTAATGGACTTTTTTGATAAATTAAAATCAACAAGCCGTGGTTTTGCATCGCTTGATTATAACTTTAAACACTTTCAAACATCAGATATGGTGCGTGTTGATATTTTAATCAATAGTGAGCGTGTTGACGCACTTGCGATTATTGTTCACAGAGACGGTGCACAGTCTCGTGGTCGCCAATTAGCTGATGCATTAAAAGAGCTTATTCCTCGTCAAATGTTTGATATTGCGATTCAAGCAGCTATTGGACAACACGTTATTGCACGTACTACGGTAAAACAGTTACGTAAAAACGTAATTGCTAAGTGTTACGGTGGCGATGTGAGTCGTAAGAAAAAGCTACTTAAAAAGCAAAAAGATGGTAAAAAACGTATGAAGCAAGTAGGTAATGTTGAAGTGCCTCAAGAAGCGTTTTTAGCTATTTTAAAAGTTGGTAAATAAAAACAAAGGATTATAAATGGCTGGTTATTTTTCAGTTTTATTGGTGCTATTAACCTTAGGCTCAGGCTTAATATGGTTAATAGATCACTTAATGTATGCACCTAAAAGACAGGAGCGCTTAGCTATAGCGCAAACGTCTGCTGGAGCTCCGTTAGATGAAGAAACTGCGGCATTAATTGCACCAGAACCAGTACTAACAGAAACAGCAAAGTCGATTTTCCCGATGATTGCAGCAATTACTATTTTTAGATCATTTATTTTTGAACCGTTTCAAATTCCATCTGGTTCAATGATGCCTACACTGTTAGTGGGTGACTTTATTTTAGTACAAAAGTATTCATATGGAATAAAAGACCCAGTTTGGCGCACTCAGTTAGTTGATGTCGGTGAGCCTGAACGTGGTGATATTGTTGTTTTTAAATACCCTTTAGATGAAAGTGTTGACTATATTAAACGTACGATTGGTTTACCTGGCGATAAAATTGTTTATCGTGATAAACGTTTATATATTCAGCCAAACTGTAAAGAAGGCGAAACCCAACAGGGTGAGCTTTTATGTAATGAATTCAATAAAATTGATTTTAAACTAATTAATGATAACGAATTTAAACAAGGCCCAATGCCTCTAGCTCGTGTGAATGAAAATTTAACAACAGTTACGCATGATATATTAATCAACCCACAAGCGCCTGAAAGAAAAGGGCGTTACTATCAGCAACCGGGCACGCCTTCTGATGAATGGACTGTTCCTGCTGATCATTATTTTATGATGGGTGATAACCGCGACAACAGCCAAGATGGTCGCTTTTGGGGCTTTGTACCAAAAGAAAACTTGGTGGGTAAAGCTGTCTTTATATGGATGAGTTTTGAATTTGAGAATGGCCCTGATGATATTTTACCAGGATGGGTTCCAACTGGTGTTCGCTTTGAACGCCTAGGTAATATTCAGTAACGATGAAAAAAAATGTAACAGAATTATATAAAAAAATTGGCTATGAATTCGCTGATCAAGGTTTACTTGAACAAGCAATGACGCACCGCAGCCATAAAGGCCAACATAATGAGCGACTAGAATTTTTAGGCGACTCGATTTTAAGTTTTGTGATTGCCAATGCACTTTATGCCAAATTTCCTAAAGCGCGTGAAGGCGATTTAAGCCGCATGCGTTCAACACTTGTGCGTGGTCAAACACTTGCCGAGTTTGGTCTTGAATTTGGTCTAGGCGATTATTTACGCTTAGGGCCGGGCGAGCTTAAAAGTGGCGGATTTCGTCGCGAGTCAACCCTTGCTGATGCAGTAGAAGCTATTATAGGTGCTGCATTTTTAGATTCAGGTATCGACAGTTGTGGCGATCTTATATTGGCGTGGTACCAATCACGTTTGGATGCTATTTCACCAGGGCTTAACCAGAAAGATCCTAAAACCCTGCTGCAAGAGTATTTGCAAGCCCGTAAATTATCGTTACCGGGCTACACAGTGGTTGATACACAAGGCCAAGCACACAATCAAACATTCACGGTTGAATGTATTGTTGATGGAATGGATAGCATAATTTCTGTTGGTAGCTCGCGCCGTAAGGCCGAACAAAAAGCTGCCGAAAAAGCATTGAAGATACTTAAAAATGAACCTTGATACCTTAATACAGCCTCATGAACGTGATGTAGATACATTTTGTGGAATGGTGGCGATTGTCGGTCGACCAAACGTAGGTAAATCGACTTTGCTTAATGAAATCATTGAGCAAAAAGTGAGTATTACCTCACGTAAACCACAAACTACACGTCATCGTATTATGGGTATTCATACCGTAGATAAACACCAAGCGGTATACATAGATACACCGGGTCTACACGTTGAAGAAAAGCGTGCTATTAACCGTCTAATGAACCGAGCAGCGTCTAGTTCTATCGGCGATGTTGAGCTTATTATTTTTGTCGTTGAAGGCACTCATTGGAATGCAGATGACGATATGGTACTTAATAAAGTATCGCAAAGTGGTAAGCCTGTATTATTAGTTATTAATAAAATTGACCAAGTTAAAGACCGTGATCTTGTATTGCCTCATATGAAGTGGTTAAGTGACAAGTTTGATTTTGTTGGAATTATGCCAGTATCAGCAACGCAAGGTAAAAACGTTGATTTAATCAAAGCAGAAGTAACTAAACGCTTACCTCCTTGCGAATTTTACTTTCCTGAAGATTATGTAACTGACCGTTCGATGCGCTTTATGGCAGCTGAAGTTATTCGTGAAAAGCTAATGCGTTTTATGGGTGAAGAACTACCGTATTCTGTGACTGTTGAAATTGAGCAGTTTAAGTGGCAAGACAACGGTATTTGGCACATCAATGGGTTAATTCTTGTTGAGCGCGAAACACAAAAACGCATGGTTATTGGTAATAAAGGCGAAAAGCTAAAAACCATTGGCCGTGAAGCCCGTAAAGACATAGAAGAAATGCTTGATAACAAAGTATTTTTAGAGCTTTGGGTTAAAGTTAAGTCGGGTTGGGCTGATGATGAACGTGCACTAAGAAGCTTAGGCTACAGTGAAGACTAAACCAAGCAGTAGCTTAGTGAATGGATAGCGACTTCTACACCGCGTATTTATTACATCGGCGTCCTTATAGTGACTCCCAAGTAATGTTAGATATGCTTGTAGAAGGCGTTGGTCAGTTAAGAATGCTGGCCCGAATTAGTGGTCGCCAGGCCACTAAGCATAAAGCACAACTTCAGCCGTTCCAGGCACTCCTTGTTAATTACAGTGGCAAGTACGATTTAAAATATATCAATAAGTTTGAACTGCATGGTAACCCGCACTTTTTAAAAGGTGATGAGCTTTATTGTGGTTTTTATTTGAATGAGCTAACTAATCGCATCGTTCCTGTTAATGAGCCAATTGAACAAGTATTTGAGCTATATAAATCCCACCTAGGAAACCTAAACAGCGGAGCCAATTTACAAGAAGTGCTTCGCTCGTACGAATTTCAATTATTGGAATTACTCGGTTATGGCGTGGATTTTAGTTTTGATGCCAGTGGTGAACCAATAGATGAAAAGCAGACGTATAGTTATTTCCCCGAACTTGGTTTTTTAGTACAAGAAGATACGCGTTCTGGATTTAGTGGCAAACAACTTAACGCCATAGCAAATCATGACTTTAGCCAAAGTGATGTGCTATATATGGCAAAGCAATTAAGTCGCTATTTATTAAAACCCTTATTAGGTAGTAAACCATTAAAAAGCCGTGAGCTATTTATGGCCTCTCAATAAACGTAATTTTACAGGTAAGAAAATGAAAGATATTCTTTTGGGTGTAAACGTAGATCATATTGCAACACTTCGTCAAGCGCGTGGAACAAGTTACCCAGATCCAGCCCATGCAGCCAGTGTAGCAGAGCATGCAGGCGCAGACGGTATTACGATTCACTTACGTGAAGACAGACGCCATATTCAAGATCGCGACGTTTATGTGATGGCTAAAACTATCCAAACTCGCATGAATCTTGAAACCGCTGTTACCGATGAAATGATACAAATAGCGCTTGAAGTAAAACCCGAGTACGTGTGTTTAGTACCTGAAAAGCGCGAAGAGTTAACCACCGAGGGCGGCTTAGATGTAGCGGGTAATATAGATAAAATTAAAGCCGCAACAAAAACGCTTACCGACGCGGGTATTAAAGTATCGCTATTTATTGATGCAGATAAAGCACAACTAGATGCAGCCAAAGAATGTGGAGCTCCTTATGTAGAAATACACACAGGCGCGTATGCTGATGCAACAAACGATACTGATTTACACAAAGAGTTAGAGCATATTCGTGAAGGTGTTAAATACGCAGCAAGCTTAGGTTTGATTGTTAACGCTGGCCATGGTCTTCATTACCATAACGTTAAACCCATTGCCGCGATGCCTGAGATTTATGAGCTAAATATTGGCCACGCTATTATTGCTCGTGCAGCGATAGATGGACTCGATAAAGCCGTACGCGATATGAAACGATTAATGATTGAAGCAAGAATGTAATACGATTCTACATAAGTATTTAAAAAGCTTAATTAAAAAAACGCGGTTAATGCCGCGTTTTTTTGTATCTAAAATTCAAAGCTTATCTTTGTAACTCAGTTACGCTTGCATCAGCAAGTAAGTTTTCAAGCTCGTCCTGTAACTCAAATAATTCAGGTTCAATATTCTCTAACAAGCATTTATTTTTAAGTGATGTTTCAATTGTTTCTGCGAGTGATTTAAGTTTTGGTACACCAGTGTAGCAACATGCACCATGAAACTTGTGGACAATACTTAAGACTTGCTGACAATCATTACTCTCTATCGCTTTAGCAAGCAATGTAAGAGTTTCAGGGACGCTTAGAAGTAGCATATTAAGCATCTCTAGCGCTAACTCGCTCTTTCCTCCAGCACGCTGCAGGGCTTGTGCCCAATCAATTCGACTACTTTGAAATGGAGCCGGGCTTTGTGGTGTATCTGTTTTAGCTTTATCGCGATTAACCGGGGTCTGTGGACTATGGTCGCTAATAATTTGTTTAAGCATATCTTCATCAATAGGCTTAGTTAAATAGCCTTTAAAGCCATCTTTTAGTAGTTGCTCTTTTTCGCTTTGAAGGGCGTGTGCCGTTACAGCGATAATGGGTGTATCTTCATTAAGTGATGATTCTTGTATAAGCTTGCATGCGGTTATACCGTCCATAATTGGCATCTGAATATCCATAAAAATTATGTCGTATTTATGACTTTTACTTAAGCTGTATGCTTGTGAACCATTATGTGCCGTTTCTATTACTTCAATCTGTTCACTTAATAAAGTATGGAGAAGTTTTAAGTTGGCATCGTTATCATCAACAACTAATACTTTTAACGGCAGCAAAGCTTGATCGTTTTGTTCAATATTATGAGTAGGGTGGTCAAGCCTGTAAGGTGCAGCAAGTACTTCACATAACTTACGGTGATTAAGTGGTTTACTTAAACACGCATCAGCACCGCTACCTATAAAGGCTTCTCGCATATTGTGCGATACAGTATTAAGCATTAAATATAAGTAATCAGTAGATTCACGCACGGCTTTTACATAGCTTTTTAGTTGCTGCATATCATCAACTGATGCCATATGGCCAATTAAGCAAACATCATATTTATGTTCAGTATTTTTTATAGCGTCTAAAAAGCTAGTCTCGTTAAAACATGCCGTTACGCTTGATTCCCACTGAGTCAATAACGAAAGTACAGCGTGATGTGTATGCTCGTGTGGCTCTAAATACAAAATACGCTTACCAATGAGCGATTTAGTCGGTAAGTCGTTAGTAAATACATGATTGGGCAAACTAAACACACTATTGAATGTAAAACAGGTACCGTTACCTGGCGCAGAATTTAATGTTATGCGGCCATTCATCGCTTCAACAATATGTTTGGTAATAATGAGACCAAGACCTGTACCACCAAACTTACGCGTAATGCTTGAGTCTGCTTGCCCAAATGGCGTAAATAAAGAGTCTTGCTTATCCATAGGTATACCCACGCCAGTATCTGTTACTGACACAAGTAAAGAAGTACGTTCGTCATCGAGTAACCGATGGCTTATGTCGACTTTAATGGAGCCTTTTTCAGTAAATTTAATCGCATTACTTAATAGATTTATTAGCACTTGTTTAAAGCGAGTGGGATCGCCCGTTAAGTCATCTGGTACTTGTTGGTTAATGTAAATGGATAGCTCTAATTGCTTATCGTGTGCGCTAGGAGCGAGTAGTGTCATCACTTCATTTACAGCATCACGAAGTTGAAACTGAATCGACTCAAGTTCCATTGCACCCGCTTCTAGTTTGGAGAAGTCTAGAATGTCGCTAATAATAGTCATTAAACTATTTGCTGATAGCATAATAGTATCGAGATAATCTTTTTGATGTTTATTCAGCGGTGTTTTATAAAGCTGGCGTGTAAATCCAATAACACCATTTAACGGAGTACGAAGTTCGTGACTCATTTTAGCTAAAAAGTCTGATTTTACGCGGTTAGCATCTTGAGCTTCTTTTTTTGCAAATGAGAGCTCTATATTTGAAGTTTCGTATTGCTCTAGTGTTTCGCGGTAGTCGCTAGTTGCTTGGTCAATATTTTTTTGCATTTCATCTTTTTGCATCACCATAGTGTGAGCAATGGTATTTAAGCCTTCTCGCAATAGCTCAAATTCACCTATCATGTTGTCGTTAAGGCCTGTACTTCTTTTACCTTCGACTAACTTGTCGGTTGCAAGTACTAACTTATTAAGCGGCGTCATAAACATGCGGCTTAACCTTAAAGCTAAAATTGCTGCAAACACCAATGATAAAATAATTACAATACCGCTAATTAATAAAGCACGTTGCTGCCCTATAACCGCTTGGTCTTTGTTTAGCTGTATAATAACGGTGCCCAGAGATGACTGAAAAGCAGATGGATCCCATTTAGAGTCGTGACTTGTATGGTTAATAATGGGCGTGAAGAATGTAACAAGCTCATCTGACTTTTGCACGTGGGTCGTTTTTAAATTTATGAGCGTCTTTTGATTAATTAATTTTTCAAATGAGCGGTGATAATTACTCGTCATTAATAGCGCATTATTTTTATCAAAAATTGCAATCGACTTAATTGTAGGGGAGTGCTTGTTATGTGTGTAGCTTATAAGGCGATTCAATAGCTGTTTGTTTTTTTCGAGCATGGGTTGCTCAAGTGCAATAGCAAGGGGCTCAGAAATAGTAGTACCTTGCTGATATAAAATTTCATCAAGCTCAATGTAACGATTTATTGTAAAATAGCCACCAAGTAGTAATCCTATGATCACCGTTGGGATCAGGGTCAGTGTTAAAACAGAATCGCGTAAGCCTAATTTGGTCATAATGGGAGCGTTTTATCGTTATTAGTATGATTTGAGTATATACGGTTCAACACGCATTCTAAAGCATCTAAATATAGGTGCTTCATAAATAAACTGAAGGTAATGCCTAATGGCGCAAATTTTTAAAGCGAAAAAAAAACCGCTTAAGCAACAAACATTAGAATTAAATATAACGGGAATGGATCATCAAGGGCGTGGCATTGCTAAGCATAATAATAAAGTATGCTTTGTAAGCGGTGCATTACCAAATGAAACAGTTAAAGCAATGCTCGTCGAAGATAAAGCTAAATACAGCAGTGCAAAAGTAATTAAAGTTATTAAAGCGAGTGAATCAAGAGTAGACGCTTTTTGTGAGCACTATAATCAGTGTGGTGGCTGCCAATTACAGCATTTAGAAGTAAGCCAACAAGTTGTAGAAAAACAAACTGCAGTTACTCAGCTATTTAGTAAGTTTGCTAAATTAAACAGCTTAAACTGGCAAGCTCCATTATTAAGTAAGTCTGTGCATTACAGGCGCAGCGCTCGCATAGCCGTTATGTTTGATAAAGCAGCAAAAAAAATGCGTGTGGGTTACAGAGCCAGTGGTTCAAAAAATATTGTCAGTATTAATAAATGTGCAGTACTTGATGAAGTATTTGCAGATGTTTTTACACTTTTTGATGGTTTAATTAATCAACACAAAGCGCTGCACAGTATAAGCCATTTACAGTTATGCCAAAGTGATGAGAAAAACTTTGTTGTTATTCGTCACACTAAAGCAATTAACGATGATACAAAGGCTTTGGTTGTGCACATAACAAAAAGCCAACAGTTTGAAGTTGTATGGCAAAGCGAGAGCGATGTAATTGAGCATTCACACTTAGCCATGCCGTTTTATTATCTTAAAGAGTTTGATCTAAAATTTGAATTTGGTTTAGGTAATTTTATTCAGGTAAATGCGCAAGTTAACGAAGCTATGTTAAAGCAAGCCGCAAATTGGCTTGATTTAAAAGGTGATGAAAATTTATTGGATTTATTTTGTGGCATTGGTAATTTCTCATTAGTGTTGGCAAAACAAGCAAAATCTGTAATTGGCGTAGAAGGTGTGACTTCAGCGGTTGCAATGGCTGCTCAAAATGCGCAAACTAACTCTATTACCAATGCGCAGTTTCATTGCTTTGATTTAACTCAAAGCATACAGAGCGCCACATGGTTTAGTAAAAACTTAGATGTGCTTGTACTCGATCCATCTAGGACTGGTGCGATGGCTGTATTAGAGCAATTATCTTTAAAGCAGTTTAAAACTATTTTATATGTCTCTTGTGACCCTGTTACTTTAGCCCGTGACAGCGCAATTATTTCACAAGCTGGCTTTGATCTTAATAAAATTGGGCTAATGAATATGTTCCCTCATACAGGGCATATTGAAACTATGGCGTTATTTCAACGGAGGTAGAACGCATTATGGTAGCTACACGACAATCACATCAACAAGATGAGACAACAGATTTTAGCACTCGGCTTTCATTTCTTGCCTTGTCTGAAGAAAAAACAGAGCTACTTACTAAAGCGCAAGCGCTCTGCGTAAAATGTGATAATGAAAGCAGGCAAACTACTGCAATCGAAATGGTTGAAATTTTAGCTGAGCTAAATCTCGACCCCGAATCGTTAGCTACTGCGTATTTAACCCCGTATTTTTTAAACGATTTAATATCATTAGAAACCATAGAAGAGCAGCTTGGTAGTAATATAGCCATGCTGTTAACTGGGGTTGCACAAATGGCCACTATTAGTACTTTATCGCATCAAGGTAAAGGAACTATGCAAGTTGATAATATTCGAAAAATGTTATTAACCATGGTTGAAGATGTGCGCGCCGTGGTCATTAAGCTTGCCGAGCAGGTATGTCATTTACGTAATGTAAAAAATGCGGATGAAGAAGACCGCGTCATTGCCGCTAAAGAAACGGCTGATATTTTTGCACCATTGGCAAACAGATTAGGAATAGGGCAATTAAAGTGGGAACTGGAAGATTTATCGTTTAGATATTTGCACCCAGGCACCTATAAAAGCATAGCCAAACAACTTGACGACAAACGTCTTACGCGCGAAGCCTATATGGAAGATATGGTTGAGCAAGTAAAAAACCGTTTAAGTGAAGCGGGCATAGAGGCCCAAGTTTATGGCCGCCCCAAGCACATTTACAGCATTTATAAAAAAATGCAGCAAAAAAACTACGAGTTTGATCAGCTTTTTGATATTCGTGCAATGCGTATCGTTGTTGAACGCCTACAAGATTGTTATGGAGCGCTGGGTATTGTGCACACCAATTGGCGTCATCTTAATAAAGAGTTTGACGACTATGTAGCAACCCCAAAACAAAACGGCTATCAGTCAATCCATACCGTGGTATTTGGGCCTGAAGGTAAAACAGTAGAAATACAAATTCGTACCAGCGATATGCATCAAGATGCTGAGTTGGGTGTGGCTGCACACTGGATGTACAAAGAAGGTGCATTACCGGGACGCGGCTCGGGTTATGAGCAAAAAATTAGCTGGCTACGTAAGTTACTCCAATGGCAAGAAGAAGTAGTCGATGGTGGCGATTTAGCAGAAGAGCTTAAAAACCAAGTAGTAGAAGACCGCGTATACATATTTACCCCAAGCGGCGATATTATCGATTTACCACTTGGCGCTACACCACTTGATTTTGCTTACTACATTCATTCAAATGTGGGGCATCGTTGTATTGGTGCAAAAATATTTGGCAAAATAGTGCCGTTTACGCATCAACTTACAACTGGGGATCAGGTAGAAATACTGACCCAAAAACAACCAAATCCAAGTCGTGATTGGTTAAACCCGTCATTAGGATACATTAAGTCATCGCGCGCTAGAGCCAAAATTCATCACTGGTTTAAACAGCTCGATCGCGACAAAAACTTAAGTGCGGGTAAAGAAATTCTCGACAGTGAATTACAAAAGCTTAATTTAACATACAAAGATTTAGAGCCAGCCATTAAGCGTTTTAACTTTAAAGAACTTGATGACTTAATGGTTGCAATTGGTGCGGGCGATGTACGCCTCAATCAAATGCTTAACTTTGTAAGTGATCGGAGAGAAGATGAACCGGTTATTCGTATTAAAGCGCCTAGCAAAGTAACCGGTGACAAAAACGGCATAGTGGTTGATGGCGTTGGTAGCTTAATGAGCCATGTAGCCAAATGCTGTCGTCCTGTACCTGGCGATGAAATAATAGGTTATATAACGCAAGGTCGAGGGATAGGTGTTCATAAGGAAGACTGTGATTCGTTTAATAACTTAAAAAATCAGCATCCAGAGCGTGTTATTTCGGTAAGTTGGTCTGATGATATCAACGGCTCGTACGCACTAAGTATTAAAATAGAAGCCACCGATCGTTCAGGGCTAATACGCGATATAAGCTCAGTACTTGCTAACGAAAAAGTAAATGTTTTAAACATGAACGTCAATACGGTTGAAGATAATCAGTTAGCTATATTTACGATGCAAATAGAAGTACATGACTTATCGGGTACTAACCGTGTTCTTTCTAAGTTACACCAAATTGAAGGTGTACACGATGCCAAGCGTGGTCATTAATCATGAATGATAATGCAGCGCTTACACAACTTCTTAGCATAATGAAAACACTGCGAGATCCCAAGGGCGGTTGTCCGTGGGATCTCAAACAAGATTTTAAATCTATTGTGCCGCATACACTAGAAGAAGCGTACGAAGTTGCCGATTGTATTGAGTCAGGCAACTTAGGTGAGCTTAAAGGTGAATTGGGTGATTTGTTATTTCAAATTGTTTTTTATGCGCAGCTTGCACAAGAGCAAAATCTATTTGATTTTAATGATCTAGTAGAGCAATTAAACGATAAGCTTACCCGTCGTCACCCGCATGTATTTGGCGATAAAAAAGAGCTAACAGACGAGCAGCTATCACAGCAGTGGCAAACAATCAAAGCACAAGAACGCAGTGCTAGAGCGCAAACAGAATCATCTTCTTTTTGGCAAGATATTCCTGCAAATATGCCAAGTTTAAGTAAAGCTAAAAAAATTCAACAACGCGTTGCCGTACTTGGTTTCGATTGGCCAACGTATCATGGTGCACTTGATAAAGTGAGCGAAGAAGTGCTTGAAGTAAAAGAAGCGATTGAGCAAGACCCGTTATCTGATCATACAGCGGAAGAGCTCGGCGACTTACTTTTTGCCACTGTTAATGTTGTACGCCATGTTAAACGAGATCCCGAACAACTGCTTCGTAGCGCTAATGATAAGTTTTCAGCGCGTTTTGAAAAGGTAAACGCCTATTTGCATGCGCAAGGTAAAAGCTTAGATACAGCAACCTTTGAAGAAATGGACAGTGCATGGGATGCGATTAAAAAAGTAAAATAGGCTTAATGTTAAATAGTGCACATTTTTTGTGCGCGCATTAGCTAATTTTAGCTGGATTGATAAGCAGTGTTTTGGTACAATTTCGCCCCGTCTTGATGATATACCCTTAGGCTCTTCTTTGGGTGTTATATTCCTTTTAATTCCTGATATTCTAGGGTTCGCATGAGTACAAAATTTATCTTCGTTACTGGCGGAGTTGTTTCTTCGTTGGGTAAAGGTATTGCCGCAGCTTCACTGGCCGCTATTTTAGAAGCCCGTGGTTTAAATGTTACCATTTTAAAGCTGGATCCTTACATCAACGTTGACCCAGGCACAATGAGCCCAATTCAACACGGTGAAGTTTACGTTACAGAAGACGGCGCAGAAACTGACCTTGATTTAGGTCACTACGAGCGTTTTATTCGTACCAAAATGACTAGTCGTAATAACTTCACACAAGGCCGTGTATATGAAGACGTATTACGTCGTGAGCGCCGTGGTGAATACCTAGGCGCTACTATTCAGGTTATTCCACATATCACTAACGATATTAAGCAACGTGTATACGACGGTGCTGAAGGTTATGATATTGCTATTGTAGAAATTGGCGGCACTGTAGGTGATATAGAATCACAACCGTTTATTGAAGCAATTCGTCAGATGGGAACTGAAATTGGCCGCGAACGCGCGCTATTTATTCACTTAACGTTAGTGCCATTTTTAGGCCCTGCAGGTGAAGTTAAAACGAAACCAACTCAGCACTCTGTTAAAGAGTTACGCTCAGTAGGTATTCAGCCAGATATTCTTATTTGTCGTTCAGACCGTAAACTACCTAATAATGAGCGTGCAAAAATCTCATTATTCACAAACGTAGAAGAAAAAGCGGTTATTTCATTACCTGACGTAGACAGCATTTATAAAATTCCAGCGCTATTAAAAACGCAAGAATTAGATAACTTCGTATGTCGTCGTTTTCACTTAGATCCACCAGAAGCTGATTTAGCTGAGTGGGAACAAGTACTTTATCAAGAGTCTAACCCAACGGGTGAAGTGACAATTGGTATGGTTGGTAAATACACTGAATTACCAGATGCGTACAAATCGGTTAACGAAGCATTAAAGCATGCGGGCCTTAAAAACCGTTTAACAATTAATATTCAATACGTAGATTCACAAGATTTAGAAAACAAAGGTGTTGAATTACTTTCACACTTAGATGCTATTTTAGTACCGGGTGGATTTGGCGGACGTGGTGTTGAGGGTAAAATCTTAGCGGCTAAATACGCACGTGAAAATAAAGTACCATACCTAGGTATTTGTTTAGGTATGCAAGTAGCATTAATTGAATATGCACGTAATGTTGCAGGTTTAACGGATGCAAACTCTACAGAGTTTAATGCAAATTCAGAAGCACCAGTAGTTGGCTTAATTACTGAATGGCTAGATGCTGAAGGTAATGTTGAAACACGTAGCGAAAAATCTGATTTAGGTGGCACTATGCGTTTAGGCGCACAAAAATGTCATTTAACACCAGGTTCTAAAGTACGCGAAGTATATGGCAGCGACGAAATAGTTGAACGCCATCGTCATCGCTACGAAGTAAATAATAACTTTGTAGAAATACTTGAAAAAGCAGGCTTAAGCTTTACTGGTTTATCAGAAGATAAAAAACTGGTAGAAATTATCGAAAATAAAGATCACCCATGGTTTATTGCCGCGCAGTTCCACCCGGAATTCACGTCAACTCCACGTGATGGTCATCCGTTATTTGAAGGGTTTGTAGCAGCCGCGCATATCCACCAAAAAGCGAATTCGTAATTTTAAAAGCCGTGCATATTGCACGGCTTTTTTGTTTTAAGGGCTGACTAAGCTATATAAAACGTAGTAAAGTTAGCTGAACTCACCATTTTGGGAATATAGAGGAATCAAGATGTCAGAAATCGTAAAAGTAATCGGTCGCGAAATTATGGACTCGCGTGGTAATCCAACTGTTGAAGCAGACGTACATTTAGCAGATGGCTCTTGGGGTCGTGCAGCAGCACCTTCAGGCGCATCTACTGGTACTCGTGAAGCATTAGAGTTACGCGACGGTGATAAATCACGTTACTTAGGTAAAGGTGTATTAAAAGCAGTTGGTTATATCAATAACGAAATTGCTGATGCTTTAAAAGGCCAAAGTGCATTAGATCAAAGCGCTGTAGATAAAGTGATGCTAGATTTAGACGGTACCGAAAATAAAGAAAAATTAGGTGCAAACGCAATCTTAGCTGTATCACTAGCAACTGCGAAAGCAGCTGCACAGTCTAAAAAAGTTGAGCTTTATGAACATATCGCTGACTTAAACGGCACGCCAGGTGTTTACTCTATGCCACTTCCAATGATGAACATCATCAATGGTGGTGAACATGCAGATAACTCTGTAGATATTCAAGAATTCATGATCCAACCTGTTGGCGCTAAAAACTTCCGCGAAGGCCTACGTATGGGTGCTGAAGTATTCCATAGCCTTGCTAAAGTACTTAAAGCTGATGGTCATTCAACAGCGGTTGGCGATGAAGGTGGTTTTGCACCTAACCTTGCATCTAACGAAGCGGCTCTTGCAGCAATTAAAGTCGCTGTTGCAAACGCAGGTTACGAGCTAGGTAAAGATATTACTTTAGCGATGGATTGTGCTGCATCTGAGTTCTACGACAAAGAAGCAAACATCTACGACCTTAAGGGTGAAGGCAAAAAATTCACTTCTGAAGAATTTAACTTCTTCTTACAAGATCTTACTAATCAGTACCCAATCGTTTCTATTGAAGATGGTCTTGATGAGTCTGATTGGGATGGCTTTGCACATCAAACTAAACTAATGGGTGATAAAATCCAATTAGTAGGTGATGATTTATTTGTAACAAATACTAAGATTTTAAAACGTGGTATCGACAACGGTATTGCTAACTCAATCTTAATTAAGTTTAACCAAATCGGTTCTTTAACTGAAACTTTAGCTGCAATAAAAATGGCTAAAGACGCTGGTTTTACTGTTGTTATTTCTCACCGTTCTGGTGAAACTGAAGATTCAACAATTGCTGATTTAGCTGTTGGTACTGCTGCAGGTCAAATTAAAACAGGTTCATTGAGCCGTTCTGACCGTGTTGCAAAGTACAACCAATTGCTACGTATTGAAGAGCAATTAGGTGATAAAGCACCGTACAACGGTCTTAAAGAAGTTAAAGGTCAGTAATTCTATTTTATATAGAATCTAATTTTTAATTTTAGATGATAAAATCCTCGCACAAGCGGGGATTTTTTATGCCTGATACTTTTATTCAAAGAGATGAGAATAAGTTGTAGCGTTAAGCTGCTGGCGCGCGCACGTAGTGCGAAAAGAGGGTACCCACAAAAATGGCTCAACAATTAATATTTTATAACACAGTTAAAGCTGAAACTGCTGCTTTAAAATATCACCTGTAAAACTGGTTTTTAAGTAAAAGCCACGGGGTAGGGTTTTAATTATTTGCCCATTTGGACCAATAGCATCAGTCACTATTTTGCTATGAGCTGCTTTAGGGCGTATTTGCATCGCATCGCCTAAATGGCCTGATATTTCGTCGACTCTACCTAGCGCAATTAGCTCCATTTGCTCTTCCCAGTCGCGCTGTAATAAAGCGTCCTGTTCAGGTGAGGGTTGCCACAAAAAGCCGCTGCCGATGGTTCTATCAAACGGGGCAATATCACGTTCGCTTAAAATTGGCAGCCATAAAACATGATTTAGTTTTTTACGTACAGAGCTGGTATGCCAAGTCATTCCTGTAACGTTCATTAAAGGTGTAACCGATACAAACGTAGTTTCCAGTGGCCTACCTTTATAGGAAATAGGGAGTGTTTTTAGCTCAATTCCTAAATCTTCAAAATCCGGAAGTGGTTTTGAGCCCGCAGTAGCACCTAGTACGTATTCAATTAACTGACCAGTCCAACCTTTTTCGCGCAGTAAATCATCCGGCGTTTTAAAATTATACTTGTTAGCAAGCTGCCCTAGAGTTAATCCGGCAATATTATTAACGCGTTGCATTAAATCGTTAATTGAGTGTGGTTTTGTAGGTCGCATGTCATGCCAATTTTATTAAAATATGAATATTATAGAGGTTTATCAACTCACTAACTACGTTGAAATTACTTATGCGGAGAAGCTGCATATGATAGTTTTTTGTTATTGAGCTACTTTTTATTGCGATTATAAATATCAATTCAACGTAATTGGTATTCTTAATTTCGGTTGTATAAATATCATAGCCATGATAGCAAATAGGCTAAGCCGTGGATATCTCTAGGGTTGTGTGTTTTTTGCTCGCTTGTTGTTTGTGTTAATTTTGAACATATTGAAATTAAGCTGCTTTACTTTAAGTTACTGACTCAGTTGGTTTTTTTAATGTTGTACATTCAGTTTTGATTAAGCAATTTAAAAGTTGTAAGGATAAATACAACTATATGAACATGTTTATCCACAGAATCTGTGGAGAAGCCAAGTTTTTAGATCTAATATTGTGGATTTGTTTGCAAAATGAGCGTGTTTTACAAAAGTTATGCACAAACTGTGAGTAACTAGAGGAAAACAAGAACCGCAATAGCCTTGTTAAGTTATTTTCCAAATATTTACCCACTCTCCATAATTTATCAATGTACTAAAAGCTCAAACTTAGCTTACTAATCGGGTTGGGTATAATAGTATTTGCCGTATTGCGGCTAATGTGGAACAATCATTAAAAATCGACTTACAAATGAGGCACTAAGGTGATTGATGCCGAAGGTTTTCGTGCCAATGTAGGAATTGTGATTTGCAATAATCAGGGACAGGTTTTTTGGGCCAGACGTTATGGTCAACACTCTTGGCAATTTCCCCAAGGTGGTGTTGATGATGGCGAAACTGCAGAACAAACCATGTACCGTGAATTACACGAAGAAGTAGGGTTGCGACCAGAAGATGTAGAAATAGTCGCAAGCTCAAAACATTGGTTACGCTATAAATTACCCAAACGATTAATCCGCCGAGACTCTAGTCCGGTGTGTATTGGGCAAAAACAAAAATGGTTTTTACTAAAATTACGCTGTAAAGACGAAGATGTAAATTTACTTAAAACCCATCATCCTGAATTTGATGATTGGCGCTGGGTAAGTTATTGGTATCCTGTAAGACAGGTTGTATCGTTTAAACGGGATGTTTATCGACGTGTAATGAAAGAGTTTGCTCCTTTCGCCATGCCTTTTAATAAGAGAGAACAACATAAAGATCATTGGCGAAGTAAAAGGTAGTTAATTCAGAATAAAATAAAGGAGCAGGACATGCTGGCTACACTGAGATCTATTGCGGAGTCTGTATCGCGACAAGCGAATTTAGACAGCGCATTAGTGTGCTTTGTGCAAATGGTTAAAGATGCCATGAAAACCCAGTGCTGCTCCATTTATTTTGCAGATTACAGCCAAGACAATTTTGTACTTATGGCTACCGAAGGGTTAAATCCTGATGCGGTGGGTAAGTTTAGAATTGGGTTTACCGAAGGCTTAGTGGGCCTAGTAGCGCAACGCGAAGAACCTATTAATATTGCATTTGCTAAATCGCATCCTCGTTTTAAGCTCTCCCCCGAAGTAAACGAAGAAGGCTACAACGCTTTTTTATCTGTACCCGTTGTTCATCAAAAAAAAGTACTGGGCGTTATTGTTGTCCAACAAAAAATGGCACGTGTATTTAGCCAAGACGAAGAGTCGTTTTTAATAACGCTTTCTGCCCAACTTGCGTCACAGTTAGCGCATGCTGAAATTAAAGAAATACTACGCCAAGATGAGTCATCTCATCAAACGTCTGTTTTAAAAGGTGTATCGAGCGCGCCAGGAATAGGTATAGGACAAGCATTTGTTGTATTACCAAAGCTTGATTTTAAATCTATTGAGCTTTTAAAAGACAGTGACGTCACTGAGCAGCGCCGTTTATTTACTCAAGCTGTAGCTGCAACGCGCAAAGAATTTAATACCCTATCTATGACGCTAAGCGATTCTATTCCGCACGAAGCTCTTGCGGTATTTGATGTGTATCAACAACTGCTTGATGCTAAAAGTTTAGGGCATAATGTTGAAATGCAATTACAAGAAGGCTGGTGTGCTAAAAGCGCCCTAAAAATTGTAATAGAGCGTTTAATATCTCAATTTAATGCCATGCAAGACCCTTATATAAAAGAGCGTGCTGTTGACGTTAAAGACATTGGTCTTCGCGTATTACACCATCTTGTAAATACCGAGCACGCTATTAAAAATTATCCGCCCAACACTATTTTAATTGCTAATACCTTAACACCCGCCATGCTTGCTGAAGTGCCAAAAGGTCACTTAACAGGCGTTGTAAGCGTAAATGGTTCTGCAAATAGCCATGCTTCTATATTAACGCGTGCGATGGGCATTCCTGCCATTTGGGGTATAGAGGATTTACCTCTACTGCAGTTTAATGGCAAACCGATGATTTTAGATGCATTTGCTGGGCGTTTATATATATCGCCTTCACAAATGCTGATGGACGAATACACAGAGTTACAGCATCAAGATAACCTACTAAATAACCGCTTTTTAGCTGAGCAAGGCTCTGAATCAATTACGCTTGACGGTGAACATGTTAGCTTATTATTAAACGCAGGCCTTGAGCTTAATACCGAGCAAAGTAGCGCGCATATTTGTGACGGTGTGGGGCTTTATCGAACCGAAGCGTGGTTTATGCAAAAGGGTCAGTTTCCTTCGCAATCAGAGCAAGAAAATTGGTACCGAGAAGTACTAACTAGCTATCATCCTAATCCTGTGGTTATGCGTACATTGGATATTGGGGGCGATAAGGTACTTGATTACTTTAATATTACCGAAGAAAACCCATTTTTAGGTTGGCGTGGTATTCGTATTAGCCTTGATCATCCAGAGTTATTTTTAGATCAACTAAAAGCGATGCTTAAAGCAAATATTGGTTTGGGTAATTTAAAAATAATGCTCCCTATGATCAGTGGCACTGAAGAAGTTGATGAGTCACTTGCGTTATTTGAACAGGCTTATTTTGAGTTAAGTGAAAAATACCCAGAGCAAACCATAGAAAGACCCGACATAGGAATAATGCTGGAAGTACCTTCAAGTGTATTTATGCTTCCAGAGTGGTCAAAAAAAGTCGATTTTTGCTCAGTAGGCAGTAACGATTTAACACAGTATTTATTAGCAGTAGACAGGGCTAACGCACGTGTAGCCGAACTTTTTAACCCTTATCACCCAGGTGTACTAAGAGTACTAAATAAAGTGGCGCATGAATGTGAGCAATATGAACTGCCATTTAGTTTGTGTGGTGAACTAGGCGGCGATCCTGAAGGGGCTATTTTACTTATTGCCATGGGTTACAGACGCCTTAGTATGAACTTATCATCGCTTAATAAAGTGAAGTGGGTACTTAGGCGTTTAAATGTCAGTGACATGGAACAACTACTAAGTGAATGTTTAGCGCAATCCACTGCCAAACAAGTACTACGTTTAACGCGAAGCTTTATGCTAGAGCATAAATTAGGTGATTTGTTTTACACCCCCAAATAAGCTTGTACACCTAATTAATTGCAATACACAGATGCTATTAGTTTTATAATCCTTTAATATATAAACCTTAAAAGGGTATTTGAGATTACTATGTATGACTTAGGTTTGTTAGTCGCAAGCTGCGCACTACTAGGCTGTATTGTTGGGTTTTTAGCTGGGTTACTAGGCATTGGCGGCGGTTTAATTATCGTTCCAGTACTAAGCACTCTGCTACTCTCATTTAATGTAACGTCGGCTGATCATGTATTAGTAATTGCTATTGCAACCTCACTCGCTTCTATTTTATTTACTTCAACGTCTTCAGCGCTGGCTCATCATAAAAATGATAATGTGCCTTGGGCAATCGCCCCGTGGGTTATGTCGGGTGTGGCTTTAGGTGCACTTATTAGTGGCTTTGCAGCAAGTTTAATCCCTGAACAAATATTACGTACAGTGTTTGCTATAAGTGTTGTATTTATTGCAGCAAGAATGGTGCTCTCCGCGCGTAATAAACCGATGTCAGAAAAACCGTTGCCGGCAGGTCCTATTTTAGGGGGCGTTTCTGCAATAATGGGCGGGTTATCAGGTTTAATAGGGATTGGCGGCGGAGCTTTAATAGTACCTATGCTTAATTATTTTTCGGTTGATATAAAAAAAGCAATTGGCTGCGCGGCAGCGTGCGGAATTGTTATTGCATTATTTGGCTCTATTGGTTACATCAGCGCAGGCTGGCATGTTACCGATTTAGAGCATGGTTTTGCCGGGTTTGTTTATTTACCTGCATTATTTGGGATTGTTATTACCTCGTGGTTTGTTGCGCCCATTGGCGCCAAAGCAACTCACTATTTACCTGTTAATACAATTAAGAAAGTTTTCGCGGTGCTGCTTGTAGTTATCGCAATTAAAATGGTTTTTAGCTAAAGGTTTATTTTTTATGGCACTTGAGTTTCCTCAAATTGATCCAATTATTTTTTCTGTTGGACCGCTAAGCGTACGTTGGTATGGCTTAATGTACTTAATAGGTTTTGCATTTGCGATGTGGTTTGCTAATCGTCAAGCGTCAAAGCCAAATTCGGGTTGGACTAAAGACCAAGTAAGCGATTTACTGTTTTACGGCATGTTAGGGGTAATACTAGGTGGGCGTATTGGCTACGTATTGTTTTACCAGTTTAGTTATTTTATAGAAAACCCACTGTATTTATTTAGGATAGATCAGGGCGGTATGTCGTTCCATGGTGGAACACTTGGCGTTATAACCGCCGTCGCAATTTTTTCGTGGACGCGTAAAAAGTCACTGCTTCAAGTAGGCGACTTTGTTGCACCACTTGTTCCTGTAGGGCTTTTAGCAGGGCGTATTGGTAACTTTATAAACGGTGAGTTATGGGGCCGAGTTACCGATGTGCCATGGGCAATGGTATTTCCAACGGGCGGTCCGCTTGCGCGTCACCCATCGCAGTTATACGAGGCATTTTTCGAAGGCTTAGTGCTGTTTTTAATCCTGCAATGGTTTATTAAAAAACCACGTCCAGCAGGCAGCGTAGCTGGTGTATTTTTATTAGGTTACGGCGTGTTTAGATTCTGTATTGAATATTTCCGCCAACCCGATGCACAACTAGGTTTATTTGCCGACTTTATTTCAATGGGACAAATATTGTCACTTCCTATGATAGTGGGTGGTTTAGGTTTATTAATTTGGGCATATAAGCAACCACAACACGTTAAAACAGCTAAGGCATAATAAGAAAAGCATGAAACAATATTTAAAATTATGTCAGCGTATTGTTGACGAAGGTCAGTGGGTCGAAAACAAACGTACAGGTACGCGTTGTTTAACCGTTATTAATGCCGATTTAGAATACGATGTGGCTAATAATAAGTTTCCAATGATCACGACGCGCAAAAGTTACTACAAAGCAGCGATTGCTGAGTTACTAGGATATTTACGCGGTTACGACAGCGCTGAGCAGTTTCGTGAGATTGGCTGTAAAACATGGGATGCCAACGCGAACGATAACAACGCATGGCTTAATAACCCTAACCGTAAAGGTGAGGATGACATGGGGCGTGTTTATGGCGTACAAGGCCGTGGTTGGCAACGTCCAGATGGCTCAACGCTTGATCAGCTTTCCAAAGTTATTGATAACTTAAAAAATGGCATTGATGACCGTGGTGAAATAATCACGTTTTATAATCCAGGTGAGTTTGAGCTTGGTTGTTTGCGCCCGTGTATGCATACGCACACTTTTTCACTACTTGGCGATACGCTATACTTAACGTCATACCAGCGAAGCTGTGATGTACCGCTTGGCCTTAATTTCAATCAAATTCAGTGTTTTGTGTTGCTTGCGTTAGTGGCTCAAATTACCGGCCACAAAGCTGGTAAGGCGTATCATAAAATTGCTAATGCACATATTTACGAAAACCAACTTGAACTGATGCGAGACGTGCAGTTAACGCGTGAGCCATTTGCGTCACCTCAGTTAAAAATTAATCCAAAAATTACATCATTAGAAGACATAGAAACGTGGGTAACACGAGACGACTTTGAAGTAACAGGCTATCAATGCCATGAAGCGATTCAATATCCATTTTCAGTATAATAAAAGATTAAGGAAAACATAAAATGAAAGCAGTGATCCCAGTAGCGGGCCTTGGTACTCGTATGTTACCAGCCACTAAAGCAATTCCTAAAGAAATGCTTCCAGTGGTAGACCGTCCTTTAATTCAATATGTAGTAAACGAAGCCGTTGCTGCAGGAATTAAAGAAATAGTGTTAGTGACGCACTCAAGTAAAAATTCAATCGAAAATCACTTCGATACAAGTTTTGAACTAGAAGCTACTTTAGAAAAGCGTGTTAAGCGGCAATTACTTGCCGAAGTGCAAGCAATCTGCCCTAAAGACGTAACCATTATTCACGTACGCCAAGGTGAAGCAAAAGGCTTAGGCCACGCTATTAGTTGTGCAGCGCCTATTATTGGTAACGAACCGTTTGTAGTTATTTTACCAGATGTAATTATTGATGATGTAGAGAGCGATCTTAAAAAAGATAACTTAGCAGAAATGATCGCTAATTTTGAGAAAACCAAGCACAGTCAAATTATGGTAGAACCAGTACCAATGGCACAAGTTAACCAGTTTGGTGTGGTTGATTTAGGTGATGTTGACTTAAAGCAAGGTGAAAGCTCGCCAATATTTAATATGGTAGAAAAGCCGCCAGTAGATGAAGCTCCATCAAACTTAGCTGTAGTGGGTCGATACGTATTAAGCGAAAATATCTGGCCGTTACTTGCAAAAACTCCGCAAGGTGCAGGCGACGAAATTCAATTAACTGATGCAATTGCGATGTTAATGGAACACGAAAAAGTAGATGCATACGCTATAAAAGGCCGCAGCCACGATTGTGGAAGTAAAATTGGTTACTTAAAGGCAACGATTGAATTTGCACTTCGTCGCGATGAATTTGCCGATGAATTAAAATCATTTATCAAAAAACTGATTTAACAGTTAACGAAAACATGAAAGGCGCCTATATCGGCGCCTTTTTTTATGAGTTTTATCAGGATCAAAATTAGAAAAGGAATAGCTCTAAAATAAAAGTTTTTAAGTCATTACAGACATATTGTTATTTATGTTGTAAAGTTTGTGTTAATTGGCATTGAATTTGTATTAAATAATGCTCTCAAGGAAGGGATGGAGTATGCAACGTTGTGTTTTACGAAACACTGACAAGCATGCGAAGAGCTAGTTTTATGGCTCTCAGCTTAAATAAAGTTAAACGCTTTCTTGTGAGAATGTTTAACTGAAATGTAGTGTAAAAACACTGCTTTCAGGACAACTAATACATGTTTATATATAAAAAAAATAACATTGGGCTTTTACTTAGCTTGCTAATGCTTTTATTTGGTACAGCATGCAGCGTCTCGCCTGAAATAAAAACCATTGATGAACAACCTCAAAGTAACTCGCCTGACTACGTATCAATTACAGCCCTTGAACTTGCTCAGCTAAAAGATGCCGCAATGCAGTGGCAACAAGCTCGTGAAGGCATAGAGCGAATTTTAAGATTAGAAAAAGAAATAACTTACCTCGTAAATCATATTGATATTATAAACAGCAAAGCTATTGCGCAGTCTAATCAAGGGTACAGCAGCAAGTCTGTACGCTCACCACGAAACACACGCAATGTTAAGTCACGCCAACAAGCTAAACAAAACTACAGTGATAAAAAACAAACTGTAAAATTAAATACACCTAAACATGTATTTGCTTTGCAAGTAGCTTCGGTTGACTCCGAGCAAGGTGTGGCTAAAGCATGGCAAGAGCTAAATGCTAAAGCAGCGCCGTTGTTTAGAGACAAAATATTGACTAACGTAGAAACCGCCAAAATAAACGACAAAATGTTTTACAGGCTGAAACTTGGCTCTTACCAAAACTTTAAAAATGCAAAAGCAGACTGTGACGTATTCAAACTGTACAAACTCGATTGCATAGTAAGTAACTACACTGATAAGCCAGTAAAGCTTTAGCGCACAGCATGTAATATCAATCTACAATAATACCTAATCAATTTGAAGGATTAGACCTGACGCTAACTTCGCTAATAATTTTTGATATACGACGGCATGTATGCCGGAGTTAGAGCAATGCAGCAACAATTAGTGATACCAACTAAATGATGAAATTTTGCCTTGTTATCGATATGGCTTTTCTTACCTCAAAATAGACTACTTAATTAAAAAGTTGCTATAAAGTGGCGCAAAATTTGCTTTGATTTATTATCTTGGTTAGTAGAGTGCATTTTGCAATGCGGTATTTTAAGTCTTGTCATTTAATATCAGTTTTATTCTTATCTTTTTATTTATATGGATGTAGCAGCGCAACTGTAAATAACGAGAGCGTGCAGCATTCTTTAATTACTGATAAACAAGTAAAAGAGTATGTTTCGCAGTGGCACTTACAGCAAGAAAGCATTGGTCGTTTAACTGCTATGGAAGATGATTTACAGCTGTTAATTATGGCGTTATCGTCTCGAAGTGAATTAACTGAAAACCCTCCTTTACTCATGCAAAATAAAACCGATATCACCTATGGTAATCAGCCTTCACAGAACTTGGAACCGACGGCACTAAATAACACTCCCGAAGTAAAAACACCAAACTTACAAAATTCAGAACTCACCTTAACAGATGAAACTAAAATTGGAGCACAGCTTGGTTGGTATTTAAAGCCAGAGCTTGTTAAAGCAAGAGTCGAAAGGCTTAAGCAATTATACCCCAGTGCATTTACTCAATTTAATTTTACTATGTTTGAACGTAAAAATAATAATATGACTTTGTATGGATTACGTGTAGGTCCATTTAAAAACGATGCTCAAGTAAGTGCGTTTTGTTATTTAGCTAATCAGCTTGATCAAGCATGTAATATTGCTGCTTTTGTCGGAAAGCCAATATAATTAATAAATTAGGCCTTTTAAACTTATATAGTATTAAAGTATTTGTACTAATAGTCGATACTAACTATAGTTGGGCAAATATTTGATAAAGCCCATTTTCTTATAAGGATTTAGCATGAAGTTTTATTTATCTGCATTAGCTGTAGCCACCGTGGTCAGCTCGTTTAGCACTTATGCTGCTACAGAGTCATTTGAAGCGAAAGTAACGGTACAAAATGCTGTAGTACTCACAAAAGATAACGATTTAAATTTTGGTACTATTCGTGCTATTTCAGATCCTACAGGCAATCTGCAAGCTACGCTTACAATTAATCCTGATCCTGATGCAACTAATGTTACCTCGCAAGACGACGCTGCTGGTAATGTGGCAACTATATCAATAATTGAAGGTGGTGAAGCGGGTGCTTTTAGTGTGTCAGATGTAGTACCAAATTCTATTTTAACCATTAGCGACCCAGTAAATACTTTAGTACAACCTTTAGCTGGTCAAGGGTTGAATGAACCTGATTTTACTGTAGGTACTTGGACTTACTTTATAACGAGCGGTACTAATGCTGGTGGATTATATACAAGTGCTACGCCCAACCTACAGGCTGGTGTTGATGGCGCTGTATCATTTAATATAGGCGCGACTCTTTCTACTTCATCAAACGCATCAAGTGTGGATTACCCTGATGGTGAGTATTCTGGTAGCTTTAATATTGAAGTGTCATATTAATTAGTGTTTAAACAAACAATGCGCTTTTTGTATGTTTCTGCTTGGCTTTCGTTAATGTTTAGCGAGCAAGCCTATAGCGCAAGCATACAACAAGAAGCGCTTAATTTTGGCACTTTAGTTATCCCTCAAAATAATACCTTAAGCTCTATAACCATTAGCCATGAAGGTGAAACAACCACATTTGGTAATATTTACGTATTAACTGAGGGTAATCCCGCAGAACTTTTATTTACCGATTTACCTCCCCTTACTCAAATATCGTTTAACAAAACGAGTGACTCTACATTGCAAAGTGAAGCACTAGGAGCTAATAGTGCCAAGTTTTCGGTTGTATTAGTAGATTTACCAAGAACGCAAACTAGCGATGAGTTTGGAGAGCTTTTACTCAAAGTAGGTGGCCGTTTAATAACGACAGGGACTAGCCAAAGTTACTTAGATGGTAGTTTTATTACTGACACCCAATTAGAAATTACGATTGATTACTAAAGGAAAAACATGCTTTATAAAGTTGTAGTGCTGCTCGCACTGAGTGTATGTATTTTAGGAAAAAATGCATACGCAAATTTACTTATCTCTCCAACCCGTATTAGTTTTGATGAACGCCAACGAACCGCTAAAGTTACAGTAATTAATACAGGTGATGAATATCAAACATATCGTGTTTTATGGAGTGAGAAGCAAGCGCAACCTAGCGGTGGCTACATACAGTTGGCAGAGGCTACAAGCGAAAGTTTAAGTTCAATGGCACGTTTGTCACCAAAACAAATGCGTTTAGCACCTGGTGAAAAACAAACAGTAAAAATAGCAATACGTAAACCTAAAGGCCTAGCTTCTGGTGAGTACCGCTCTCATCTTCTATTTCAAGCATTGCCTGGTGAAAATACTAATAAAACAAGCTCAATAAAAGTTAATATGATTATGAGCTACAGCATTCCTATTTTGTTACGTAAAGACATGAAACAGCCAGAAGTTGCCATAGAGCAAGCTCAACTAGTGCTAAATGAAAGCAATCAACGTCCTCAGTTTTTATTGAATATAAAACGAGAAGGTAAGTTTAGTAGCTACGGTAAATTAAGTGCTTACTTTGTTGATAGCAATAACGAGCAAGTTAAAATTGCAGAAATTGGTAATTTAAGTATTTATCCAGAAGTGGATAATGCGTTTGTAACCCTTAGTTTATTTAGTGACAAAAATTTAGATAAAACAGGAAAAGTCATTTTTAAATATGAAGGCAGTCAAGAATATAAAGACCTTACATTTGCACAATACACTCTGCCTTTAACTTCACAATCACTTAATGTTTTAACAGTGAATGACGCTAAATAATTTATTGTATGCACTATTACTAAGCATAAGTAGTTTGCTTAGTAATAGTGTAATCGCTAATCCTAATTCTTCCGTAGGGGATGCTTTAACAACACTACGCGCAATTGAACTAAAGCTAACTAAGCCCGTTGAAGTAATTGATTATAAAAACAAAGAAAATCAGCAACAGCGAATCGCCACAGGCGAGTTATTAATACTTTCGCTTTATTTAAACTCATACTACTTAGGTGAAGTTGCAGCAATTAAAAGCGAGCAAAGTGTACAAGTTAGTTTAAGCGACTTATTTGACATTCTACAATTTGCAATGAATGTTGATGCTAGCAATCGAATTGCTCAAGGTGTTGGAGCAAATCAACAACCTCTTTTTCTAAATGCAGCGGTTACACCCGCTGTATTTACTAGTCCTACACAGAGCTACTTATTAGCAAAAAATCAAATTACCATTGAAGATGATATTTATGTAGATATTCAAAGTTTACATAATGCTTTAAATCTAGAGTTTAATATTGATTACCCAGATTTAGAATTACTTATAAGCTCAGAGAGCCCCTTACCGGTTGAACAACAAAGATACAGACAGTCGCGCAACCTTAAATCACCTAACAAAAGATCGCCACCTACGCTGCCATGGAAAGCTAGCCCATATAAAGCGCTATCTTCTCCGGTTGCCGACTTACAACTAAATTTTACCGCGAGCGATGATAGGCATTCTACGAACTATTCACTTTTAGGCACTCAAGACTTTGCGTATTTATCTGCAGAGTATTTTTTGTCTGGACGAAGTACTGACTTACTTACCAACTCTAGGTTAACGTTTACAAAGCAAAACTTAGACAAAGAAATAAAAAACGGCTTCATGCCTACTGAAATATCTTTTGGTGATGTTATCGCCACGCAAGTTGGTAATAGCTACAGTAGTCAGTATGCCCGAGGTGTTAAAGTTTCTAATAATGTAACCAATAGAAAAATAGTCAATAATCAAATTAACTTAAGCGGTGCTATACAGCCAGGTTGGGATGTAGAGCTGTATCGTAATGAAATATTAATAGACCAGCAGCTTAGCCTCGCAGATGGGCGTTATATTTTTGATAATATAAACCTATTATTTGGAGCTAATAATTTTGAGCTTATTTTTTATGGGCCTCAAGGTCAAGTTGAGCGTAAAAGTGATTATTACTTTGTGGACGGAAATCAACTTAAGCAGGGACAAGGTAACTATGAATTGTCGGTTACTGAACAAGGCAAGCAGTTACTAAATAACAATGTTTCAAGCTCGCAGGGGCAGGGTTGGCAAATTGCGGGTAGATATGAGCAAGGGCTTACAGATAATATATCTGTATACACTGCTACATCAGGTCAAAAAAATACAGATGACGATCTACTTAAGTATGCATTTGGTACCAACATAAGCTTATTTGACCGATTATTATTAAATGCGAATGTTGAAAAAAATAATAACAATGAACAAGAATTTGAATTTACAGCCCGAACTCAAATTGCCGAACAATCACTACTTTTTAGCGCTACAAATCGTACCGACGAACAGCAGCAAGATTTTAACAGCTACCAAATAAATTTAGCTGGTGGGCTAATGAATAATACCTATGGACGCCTTTCTTATCAAAATAACGTCCTATATGACGATAGTGATATTAGAGGGCGTTTTAAACAAGTACGCAACCAGTTCAACTACTCATATTCAGGATTTGCACTAAGTAACCAATTGCTGTGGCAACAAGACGATAGCTCTAAGAGTACTTTTGGAACAACACGTTTTCAAAAGCGCTTTGGGAGAACCTACACAAGGTTTGGTATAGATTATAGTATATCGCCAGTAAGTGAGCTTGTTAGTTACGAGGCTGAGTTTAGCCGCAACTTGGGCCGAGATTTACAAGCGGAACTTACTTTAACTGATTCACTTCGTAATAATATTCAATCGGCCGAATTAGGGCTCAATTGGCAAAGCGACAAGTTTAGTTTAACGAGTAACTTAAACTACAACAGTAACGATGATTGGCGGCTCGGTATTTATAGCCGTTTTAGCTTAGGTTTTGATGTTGAACACAATACATATTTTGTCTCTAAGCGCAGCTTAACTAACACGGGTAGCTTAATGTTACGCGTATTCTTAGATCAAAATAATAACGGTATTATGGATGATGATGAGCACGGCGTTGCCGGCGTAAAAGTAAAAGGCGTTCACAATTATCGTCAAGCAATTACAGACGAACACGGCGTTGCGCTATTAACTTCAATGCCAGCAAATCGTACAACAGATATAATACTTGATAGAAATAGTTTTGAAGATCCGTTTTTAATACCAGCTAACGAGGGTTTTTCTATTACCCCAAGGGCTGGTTTTGTAGAGTATATGGACTTCGCATTAAATAATGCCAGTGAAGTGGAGGGAGTTGTTTATCAACAAAAAGGTGATACAACACAGATCCAACCCTTTGCAAATATAGCGCTGTTGAATGAGAAAGGGGATCAAGTTGCACAAACTCAAGCAGCATATGATGGCTATTATTTATTTACAGACCTTAAACCGGGGCAGTATAAAGCAGTAATTGATGATGAATATAAACAACGCAAGCAGCTAAAAAACACTCAAAATATAACAGTTAATTTATCGCCTCAAGGAGATGTAGTAATGGGCGTTGATTTAACGTTAAAGGCGCTCAGTGCAACAACTGGAAGCATTGCCAATGCAGGAAGTTTTAGTTCGTTAAATATCTTAAAAATTTATTACCGTTTAATAGCACCACGAATAGAGCAGCAAGAAGCTTTTTATATGCATGATAAAGCTAAAAATAAATTTATTTTAGCCTTAGCGTACGCAACAAACAGTTCGCCAGAGCTTATTTCTGTATGCGACTCAGTAAAAGCGCAAGGATTAAAGTGTGTTGTTGAAACACATAAAATACTCCATTAAAGGAATTAGGATGAAAAGAGTTCAATGTATATTTTTAATCAGTGCAATGTTGCTAAGTTATGGTTGTGCGAATAATAAAGCAATTGATGGTAGTGCTACTCAGACCAACGTAACTGACGAAAAAAGCTACGTAAAAATAACAAAGCAAGAACTTGAAACTTTAAAAATAAGCTCCCAGCAGTGGCAAAATATGAAGCCAGAACTTGCGCGTTTATTACTTATTGAAGAAGACTTAAGCTTACTAATATTGCAACTCAATACAATTGCAAAAGAAAATGAGCAGAAAAACGCACCAGTAATAAAAGCAGAAATAGTTAATAGCAACACAATTAATTGCTCCAATTTACAAGTAACAAAACCAGTTGATCCTAAATTTGCTTTACAAGTGCTTTCAATAACGCAAAAAGAACAACTCTCTTTAGCTTTTAGGCAACTTCAAAAAAAGCTTCCTAGCTTACTAGGCGATAATTTTGTGATGAATGTTGAAACAATAAATGTAAAAGGAGTTATGTATAACCGCTTAAAGCTAGGCGCATACATAGACAAAAAAAACGCTATGGGTGACTGTCAAAAATTAAAGAGCCAAAATATAAATTGTTTAGTTAGTTATTACGTAGATCAGCCCTTTACCGCACAATAGCTAAGTCGGCATACAAATTGCTTCATCCTCAGTATGTTTTGAAGAGGATGGCAATTATGCGCCTTTTACTGCCTTTATTATTTTTAAATTTAGCTGCTTGTAACTTGGTGCCGCCGCCAGAACCAAGTGTGCCTACAGATGCACCTAAAGCAGCCATGGCTCCTTTTACGGTTAATGACTATGTAGTTAATTTAACGTCGCAACTTAACCACCTAAACGGAGCATTAAATGCTAATGCACGTGTTGGCGTTAGTAGCTTCTTTTATGCAGATGCACTAGATACAAAATTAGTGACAGGGCAAGCCTCAGGCTTAAGTCAGCAGATCCAAGAAAGTCTGCTTACACAATTTACTCAACTGGGTTATCACACCGTTGAGTACAGACTTGGGAATAACCTCTCTTTATCAGAAAACTCAGACAGTATTTTAAGTCGCGATTTAAGTAAATTACGTAATCGCCAAAATATTGACTTAGTTATCACAGGAACAGTGACTCGTCAGCAGCATGCATACATAGTTAATGCACGACTTGTGAATATAGAAAATAAACAGGTGCTCTCTGCGGGAAGTACCGAGATCCCAATTAATGTAATGTGGGGCAATGAGAAAATTCAGCAGCGTGACGGACTTTTATACCGAAGCGAATACTAATTTGGAGCACAAAATGAAAAACCTATTAATTACATTATGCTTACCACTGGGCTTTGGTTGCTCTCAAATACTAGGCACAATGAATACAGACACCGCAACACCACAAAGTGAGCAAAGCAACCAACTGGTGAGTAACCAACGCGACGTTGCAGCACCTGTTTCTGACGATAACTTATTTCAGTCAGGAATGGCTCCACAAGATAACTACACAAAAGCAACACCGCCAATGCGCAAAAATATTAACCATTATGTGCGCGGCATAATGCAAGACATGGTTGAAAACTTACAGTACGTAAGTGAACAAACACCGTTAGCTGTTTCGAGTTTTATTTTTTTAGATGAAGACTACAACGATGGTAGCTTACTAGGAAACCAAATTGCAGAAAGCTTCATGCATGAATTACACAGCTTTGGTGTACCCGTTATTGATTTTAAAACAACTGATTATATGCGTGTTACCTCAACAGGCGACTTTGTATTTAGTCGCGACTATTTAGAGCTAAATCAAGATCAAAACTTTAAGTATGTACTAGCCGGTACACTTGTAAACCATCAAGGTGGTGTACTTGTTAATGCACGTATTGTTGGGCTAGAAAGTAAGGCCGTGGTAGGTTCTGCACAAGGGTTTATTCCACAGTCGGTTGTTGATGCGCTTAATAGTAGCTATCGCACTGATGGCATAATGTTAAAACAAGCAAGCAAGTGAGATAATTATGTATAGTAAATTATTTAACCGCTTTATCATTTTTTTTACTTTAGTTAACTTAGCAGGTTGTGCCTTTACTCAAAATAATGAAAGTGCTGAAATGAATGCATCTTCAACCACACAAGTAAATTATGACTTAGCAAGCATGCTTAAAACAGCCGAGCAAAAATCAACTCAAGATAATGTTAACGGCAATCAATTTACACCACTTAAACACCATAAAACACTTGCTAACTATGTAGAGCAAATGGCGCTTGATTTGGTTGATACGCTTGAGTTTGAAAGTGATACCAACGCCAATATTAATATTGCCGTTACTACCTTGGTCGATCTTGATTCATCGCTTACTAAAAGTAATCAATTGGGTAATCAAATATCTGAGACGTTAATTCATCAGTTACAAAAGTTTGGTTATGGCGTGGTTGATTTTAAAACCACTCAAACAATAGATGTAAATAGTCGTGGTGATTTTGCTTTCTCGCGTGATATTGAAAAGCTTAGCGAAGATCAAATGGCGAGCCATGTATTAGCGGGTACATTAATTTATCGCAGTGATGCTGTTGTTGTAAATACACGTGTAATTAACGCGCATACAAAAAAAATTGTCGCGAGTAGTCGAAAACTAATCCCAATTTATGTACTAAATAAAGAAGATATATACTTATCAAGCAATTAAGTTCAGTTGTCGCTTGATATAAAAAACCAGATGCCGTTATAATTCACACTTCTAAGCACACAGCTTATTTGTGGCCTCTTAGTTAAATGGATATAACGGCCCCCTCCTAAGGGGCAGTTGCAAGTTCGATTCTTGCAGGGGCTACCAATAAAATCAATGAGTTATATTTTAACCTCCCTCCCTTATACTTTGTGTATATCGTATATGTAGTAGTGTTGCACTTTTTAATTGAAGGCGTTTAAAGCTTCTTGCTCGCATTTTTCACGCTCTGTAATCATGGCTTCAAAGTCAGTTTGAATTTGTGCTAGAACAGTTGGTGGGTTAAGTCGTTTGATTCTTTTAAATTGAATACTTTCTTCTTCATTATAGGCGAGTATTGCTAAAGTAATTTTTTCGCGTTCGATACCATTTGAAAATATTCCTTCGGTATCTAATTGTATGAGCACTTTCTCCATGGTTGTAAGCCATTGATGCCAATTATCCATTGCTTCTATATCTGATTGAAACAAATCAATGCTGTTTTCTAGTTTTTGACACTCTAGAGTTGTTTCATCAAAGTATTCGGAATAATCCTCAAGCGTGGGGTAGTCTTCTGGATTCCATTTAGCCATGTAAAAACTACTTACATCATTGCCGTACTCTTCTTCAAATACTTTTTTTAAATCCGATAAGGTATTAAACATTGGAAGTAGTGAGTAGCTACCTGTGTGGTAAAAGCCCATTACATAAAGATCGTTACCGTATTTTTGTATAATGTTTTTAAACGCTTTTTTGGTATCTTGATAAAGTGTTTTTTCGAAGTTTTTAGTATCTAACATGAGGTCATTATTTCTTTTATTATTACAGAAATTTATATGAAAAAGAGATCGATTAAAGCTCACTCTACTAAAATAAAATAACCAGAGCTATTATATGACTCTGGTTATTGTAAGTTAATATTAGCCATCACTTGTAATCGTATTGATTAGCTCACTAAGTACGGCTTCAGATTTACTTGTTTCTACTTGGCAAGTACCTGCATTTAAATGGCCACCACCGCCGTATTTAAGGCACAGTTCGCCAACATTCGTGTTTGAGCTGCGGTTAGTGATTGATTTACCAACGGCATAAACTACGTTTTGTTTTTTAAGGCCCCACATTTTATGAATCGAGATATTGCAGTCGGGGTACATTGCATAAATAACAAATCGGTTTGTGGCGTAAATTGTTTCTTCTTGGGTTAAATCAAGGACCACTAAGTTTTTATGGACGGTAGCGCATTGAGAAATTTGCTCTTTGGCTTTTTCGTTATGCTCGTTATATAAAGCAACACGTTCGGCTACGTCTTCCATTTGTAGGATTTCTTCGATGCTCTGATCTTTACACGCATCAATCAGTTTCATCATTAATTGGTAATTTGAAATTTTAAACTCGCGAAAACGGCCAAGTCCAGTTCGCGCATCCATAATAAAGTTCATTAAGACCCAATCGGTTGGGTTTAATATTTCGTCTTTTGAAAACTGAGCAGCATCGCCTTTATCTACCGCGTCCATCATTTCAACAGAAATATTTGGAAGTTTTTCAGCGCCGCCATAATAGTCATAAACTACGCGAGCTGCTGATGGGGCTTCTGGATCAATAATATGATTTTTTATGTCGCTTGAGTTACGAACGGTTTCGCTAAGGTGATGATCAAATGCGATGTGACAGCCTGCAACGTAGGGGAGGTTGGTCGTAATATCGTTTTCGGTAATGTCTATTTTGCCATCTTGCATGTCTTTTGGATGAACAAACAAAATATCGTCAATTAGGTCTAAGTCTTTAAGCAATACGGCACAAACTAAGCCATCAAAATCGCTGCGAGTGACTAGTCTAAATTTATTATTGGGCATAGCTATTCCATCTTTTTAATTGAATTACCAATTAAGTGTAACAGCTAAATTTTTTTTTGAGAGGTCAGCTTAAAAAAATTATAAAAAAAAGCCAAAACGTTAGTTTTGGCTTTTGCTAGCAAGTTTGTATGTGTGGCAAATAGTTTATGCGCCTGGGCCACATTCCATACATGAATTTACAATGTCTGGGCCAAATTTAAGTTTGGCGTTTAAATCGCGAAGGGCGGTACGTAACCCTTCTTCAATTACTGGGTGGTAAAATGGCATCTCAAGCATTTCTGGTACGGTCATTTTGTTTTGTACAGCCCATGCTAGTAAGTGAGCGATGTGTTCGGCTTGTGGGCCAATAAATTCTGCACCTAAAAATAAGCCTGTACCTTGCTCTGCATATACACGCATATGACCTTTGTTTTTAAGCATTACTCGGCTACGGCCTTGGTTTTCAAAGCTGACTTCGCCTACTTCAAAACAACCACATGGGCCTAAACGGTCGGTAATTTGCTTGTAGCTTTCGCCTACCATTGCTATTTGTGGGTCGCTAAATACAGCTGCAATTTTAGCTCTGCGCAGACCTATACGCACATCTGGGAAGCGCCCGGCATTTTGACCTGCAATAGCACCTTGGTCTGATGCTTCGTGTAACAATGGGAGCATGTTACTCGCATCGCCTGCTATAAATATGTTCGATTCACCACACTGCATTGTGTGTGTGTCTGCGTGCGGTACGCCGCGTTCATCAAGTTCAATGCCTGTGTTTTCAAGGCCTAGTTTATCTACGTTAGGTACTCGGCCTGTGGCTGCAAGTACGTAGTCAAACTGTTCGGTGTGTTTTTCACCTTGTTTGTCGGTGTAAGTTAGCTGTGCTTTGTCACCAACTTGCATCATGTCAGATACGTTTGAGTCGGTATCTACAAAAAATTCTTCAGCAAAAACAGTATTTGCATAGTCTTTTACTACTGGGTCTGTAAGTGGGCCAATTGCGCCGCCTACACCAAATAGTTTTACATTTACGCCTAGTCGGCTAAGTGCTTGGCCAATTTCAAGACCTATTACACCAGGGCCAAATACAGCGACTGATTCTGGTAGGTCATCCCAATCAAATACGTCGTCGTTTATAATAAGTTTGTCGCCAAAGTTATTAAATACGCCTGGGTACGAAGGGCGTGAACCGGTGGCAATTACAAAGCGTTTTGCTGTAATAATTGTGTGGTCGTCTATTTGTATGCGGTTTGTGTCTAAAAATTTAGCGTAACCACGAATTTTATCACCATCTGGTAATTCATCTACGGCTTCTACTACGAATCCTGCAAAACGATCTCGTTCACTTTTAACGCGTGCCATAACTGCTTTGCCATCAATGATAGGCTTTGAGCTATGAACACCAAATGCAGGTGCCATTTCAATTGCGTGTGCAGCTTCAGCGGCTGCAATCAATAACTTACTTGGCATACAACCAACACGTGCACATGTGGTGCCGTATGGGCCTGATTCGATCATTAATACATTTTGTGTGAACTGTTTAGCATTACGATAAGCACTTAAACCAGCAGTGCCTGCGCCTATAACAACAACATCGGTTTGCAATTCTTTCATAGTATTTTTTCCTCTAATAAATAGGGGCATAAAAGCCCCTATTTTTTACCTACTAACGTTAGGTATTTAATTTACTTATTAATTAAGCAAAGTATTTTTCTAAGTCGTCCGAACCACCGATGTGTTTACCACCAATGAATATTTGTGGAACAGTGTCACGACCAGATACAGCTTTTAAACTTGTTAGTGATGCGCCTGCACCCATAACAATCTCTTCATATGCGAAGCCTTTTTCTGCAAGAAGCTCTTTTGCTTTTTTACAGAAAGGACAGCCAGGTTTAGTAAAGATGCTTACTGGTTCTGGTTTAGCTTGCTTAGGGTTGATGTAATCAAGCATTGTGTCTGCATCAGATACTTCAAACGGGTCACCTGGTAAATCTGGTTCGATGAACATTTTGTCAATCACGCCATCTTTAACAAGCATAGAGTATCTCCAGCTGCGCTTACCAAAGCCTAGGTCGTTCTTGTCTACTAACATGCCCATGCCGTCAGTAAATTCGCCGTTGCCGTCTGGTAATAAAGTAATGTTTTGCGCTTCTTGATGTTCAGCCCATGCGTTCATTACAAAGGTATCGTTTACTGATAAACATACAATTTCGTCAACGCCGTTTTGCTTAAGTACGCCTGCTAATTCGTTGTAACGTGGTAAGTGAGTTGATGAACATGTTGGTGTGAATGCACCTGGTAGTGAAAACACTACAACAGTTTTACCTTTAAAAATGTCATCTGTTGTTACTGATTTCCAATCGTTATTTTGACGAGTTGCAAATGTAACACTTGGGATTGTTTGACCTTCGATATTGTTTAACATAGTTTTTGTTCCTCTTGATTTGTTGATAGCCATTATGGTGAATAATTAAATATAGTTCCAATCGTTTGTTTGTATTAAACTGATAGTTATAAACTATCACATAGAGCTGAATATGAACTTAAAAGATTTTGAATATGTAAAAGCAATAGCGCAATATAAACATTTTCGCAAAGCTGCCGATGCATGTTTTGTAAGCCAGCCTACATTAAGTGGTCAAGTAAAAAAACTCGAAAATGAGCTTGGCGTTACTTTGTTTGATCGCTCAACCAAGCAAGTTACCTTAACAGCAAAAGGTGAACGTTTGTTGACGCAAATAGAGATTATTTTAGAACAAACGCAAATACTCAAAGAACTTGCTGCTACTTCTAACGAGCCTCTACAAGGTAAATTAACTATTGGTATTATTCCTACCATTGCGCCTTACTTGTTGCCTGCGTTATTAACATCGATGAAAGCGGCATTTATTGATAGCCAGTTTTCGTTTATTGAGATGCAAACAGCAACAATTTTAGAAGCTTTAAACAAGGGTGAACTCGACTTTGCTATTTTAGCCGATGTGCCAGAGCTTATTAATTACCATACGGTTGCTTTATACAAAGAAGATTTTTTAGTGGCGGTATCACACGATAACGCGCTGTCTAAGCATAAAAAAGTAGCGCTGAGCGATCTTCAAGGATGCAGCCTATTAATGTTAAGTGATGGTCATTGCTTTAAAGATCAAGCCCAAAAGTTTTGTTTTTCTGCAGGAGTCGATGTATCTAACCAGTATAAAGGTAATAGTTTAGAAACATTATTAGCGTTAGTGGCCATGGATGACGGTATTACATTTGTACCAAAGTTGGCATGTACCGACCGTGTAGGGATTGATTACTTGCCTATATTCCCTAATCAGCAGCGTAATGTGGTGTTTGCATGCAGAAAGCATTATCCGCATTTATCTGGTGTAGAACAATTGGGCGAGTGGTTATCGGCTCACCCTAATTTAAAAGCTAAATTAACTAAAAAAGTTAATTAAATATTTAAAGGTTTTGGCTGATTATTTCTACAACATCGTTAATTTGCACGCCAGGTAGTGGTTTGTCATTAATACTGACAGCTACAGCAGTTTGCTGATAAAGCTGTTCTACACGGATTTTATTAAGTGTGGTAATAGTGTGCGGCATAACATTACCTGCGGCATCGGTTAAATAGTTATGGTGAGCAATGCTTAGCATCTGGCCTTTTTTCAAACCATGAGCTTTGCCTAAATTAATAACTATTTTGCTGTTTTCCATATGCATTATTTTACCTTGTGTAGGTAAACAAGCCATGGCAGCTTGAATGTCATAACTTACCGCTTGATTGATATCGGTTATGCTTTGCCCATAAGGCGATTGCCAAAACCTATCACTATTAACGTCAACTATGGCTGTTTTTTCAAATGGCCAAATTGCTTGAGTATGGTAACTATTTTGCCAAAGTTGCTCATAGGTAGTGCCATCAAACAGTGCAAACTCAATGTTGTAACTGCGCTCATACGCCTCGTCTTGCCAAAATGCATAATCGTTATTGAGTTTGTCGCTAGTCGAAAGGCTGGTTATTTGGCTAAGCAGAACATATTGAGCGTTACTTCGCGAAGATATTTCTTCTAATTGAGCGTTTGAATAGTCGTGCTGCTGCGAAAAGTACTTATCAACGCTTATTGCATTATTATAGTAAGCAATAGGTACTGCGCTCATTTTTGATTTTTGCAGGGAAGTAAAAATATTTTTGCTAATCGCTTTGCTTACGTCAAATATTTGACCCATTTTGGCGTGTTCACGATGAACAAGTTGGCTTTGTGTAACGGCCACAAACTTATTAAAACTATTTTGTGGGCATTGCTCTGTTTGAGAAAAAATATCGAGTCGTAATGTAACGGCAAATTTATTGTCGTATTTATTTTCGCTGACCAGTTCAATTTTTTGAATTTCGCCGTGGCTGCTAATTTTTAGCTGATCTTGCATTAACACGCCATCTACCAGGGTTTGTACAGAGCTAACCCGTGCGCCAGAGAACACTAACGCTTGTGTAATCGCATCTTTTATAGCGGCAGATTTAGCCGCGCTTGTATCACCATTTTGAACGTTCGCATGGCCCGTTGATTCATACCACTGCGCTTTAGTAAAAGTGGAGAACGTTAATAATGCCGTTGCACTTAACCCTGCAAATGCCAATGATAAAAACGACTTCATACTTTTACTCCAATTAAACGTTAGCTATTAACTAGGTAGAGCAAGGACTGTACCAATGTTATTTGGTAATTATTAGTAATGCTATAAATGGCATTAAACGTGCATATGTACTGCTAATTACTATACAAGGGCTAAATGCTATGCGAGCAATTTCATTACTTATTACACTTGGGTGTTTAACCTTAGGTGGTTGTAGCAGCGTTTTTGATAAGCATGTTGAATATAAATATGTAGAGCCAAATAATTACCCCGTTTTAAAAGCGATAGGGTATGCACCTATTAGCTTGCAAAAAGGCGCTAACGCGTCGCAAAAACAACTTATGGCCATTAAGGCTTCTAAGCTTGAAGCTTACCGCGAGCTTACTGAGCAAGTATATGGGCAAAAAATTACCGCAGGAACAACGGTGGAAGGTTCAATTGCTCAAGACGATTACTTAGAAAGTAAAGTGCAGGGGCTTATTAAAGGTGCACAAATAATTAAAACTTACGCGGTAGATGACACTTACGTGACCGAGCTTGAGCTTAATATGAAGCGTGTGCACGATTTATACATAGGTGAAGTAAAACCACGCGAAGTTAAAAAAGTAACTTATTACTAAATAACCCAGTTGATTAAAAAAGTTATTCAAAATATCTCATCCTCTTATATTGAGTGCTATGCTGTTGTTAGGATTAATTTTTAAGCAGATTGCGTAGTGCTCAACAGATGTATTTTATTGCCACTTATATTAACAGTGGCTCTGTAAATGGCGTTTAAGCCAACTCATTTAAATCCTAAATTATTTATATGGTGCAAAGCCAATTTGCGCTACCTATTACTGTTTTTTGTACTCTCTAGTGGTGTGCTTGCAAGCCGACTAACTATTCAATTTAATACCTTTATTGAGCTGATGGGTCAAAAATATGGACCTGCGCGAGCGGCTGTTGCACGTAACTGGCAAAGTATGTTGGTACAAACTCAAAACAAACCAGAGCAACAACAAATTCTTATTGTTAATGATTTTTTTGCGCGTAATTTACGCTACCAAACTGATATTTTGCTATGGAAACAAAACGATTATTGGGCAACCCCTTTAGAAACGTTAGGCAGAGGCCTAGGTGATTGTGAAGATTACGCAATAGCAAAGTATATAAGCTTGAGAGCCCTAGGGGTGAGTGACGACAAGTTACGCCTTATTTATGTAAAAGCAAAAATTGCGGGCACTAACAAAACGCAAGCACATATGGTGTTAGGTTATTTTGCTACACCAAACGCTCAGCCACTTATTTTAGACAGTTTAATAACAAAGGTTTTACCTGCTGCAAAACGTGTAGATTTAAGCCCTGTTTTTAGCTTTAACAGCCAAGGTTTATGGGCTAATAATTCAACCAAAAGTGTAGCCAGCCCAACAGCAAGACTTTCACGCTGGCGTAAAATTTTGGAGCAGACAACCAAAGAAGGAGTTATGTGGTAATGGCATCATTTTCCTTATCTAAGTATCTTAAAAAACGAAAAATAACACTCAGGCAAGAGCTGTGGATTGCATTATTAATTGTTATTTTTGTAGGCTTTATAAGTAGTGTTTTAATTAGCACTAATTCGGCTAAAAGTTATTTTTCGACCCAGCTGTACTTAAAAAATGTAGATAACGCCAGTTCACTCGCGTTAATGATCAGCCAATTAGACAAAGACCCTGTTGAGCTTGAATTATTAGTATCGGCCACATTTGATACCGGTCACTATAAGCGAATAGAACTACAAAACCCTAATGGTGAGGTGATTGTTAAACGCACGTTTACCGATGAACTCGAAGCGACGGCTCCGCAGTGGTTTAGAGCAATGTATGGATTAAATGTACAGCCAGGGGTTGGGCAAGTAAATGATGGTTGGCAGCAGTTTGGTACTTTGTTTATAGAAAGCCATAGTCAATATGCTGAGCAAGCCTTATGGGAAAGTGCGCTTAAATTATTTTTTAGTTTTTTAATTGTCGCTTTTTTTGCTTGTATAGTTAGTGCTTACTTTTTAAGTAGGATTTTAAAACCATTAGATGATGTTGTGTATCAGGCTAATGCATTTGGTGAAAAACGTTTTATTAAATCCACTGTTCCTCGTACATTTGAGTTTGCACGTTTAGTGCAGTCTATGAACCAATTATCTACCCGTTTTAGTCGTATTATTAAAGAAGATAGTAAACGTTTAGAAGAGCTTAGATTTAAATCGCAACACGATGAGCTAACTGGTTTAGCAAATAGAGAATACTTTGGTGCAACGCTTGAGGCTCACTTACAAAAATCGAAAGATCATGCCCATGGTGCTTTGTTTTTATTTAGGGTTGTAAACCTCGATCGCGTAAGTGAGGAAGTGGGACGAGTAGAAATGGTTAACTTTCTACGTCGATTTTCACAGATGTTGGTTAGCTTCTTAGAGAGCAACCAAGAACACTTTTCTGAAAATTACATTGCACGTATTTCTCACAGCGATTTTACAGTTTTATTTAGTGATATTGATGATATTCAAGCAATCAGTGAACGTATTTTATTGATGCATCAATCGTTTGTTGAAGAGTATAAAAACGTTAAGCTAGCGATACCTCACAGCTGTACTTATATTCAAAAAGACGACACGCGATTTGATGTATTAAAGCGTGCGGATGAACTTTTAAAATCATCGGGTAAACGATCTGATGTACAAGCAAAAGTAGCTCAAATCAAGCAGGAAAGTGAGCTGTTTGATAATGCAACTAGCTGGAAAAATGCCATAGAAAAGGCACTCAACAATAATAATTTAGAAATAAATACTTATCCAGTAACTAGCTTTACAGGGCAGGTAATGCAAAATCAATTAGGGTTGAGCCTAAAGCTTGGTGGGCAAGTATACCGTGCTAGTTACTACTACCAGTGGGCTAATCGATTAAAGTTATTAGCGCGTTTAGATTGGGGTTTAATTAAGGCGTTGGTGGCTCATTATAGTATTGAGCCACCAAGTGAACTGATTTCGGTTGAATTATCTGCTCAAACGTTACTTGATGATGCTGCACTTGCTTCGATTCTTACGTACCTTTCGGCGTTTCCTGATTTAGCCTCTAAAATTTGTTTTGATATTCGTGAAAGTATTGCCGTTAGCGAAATTGAGATATTTAAAGATTTTTGTGAGCAGGCTCGATGTATGGGCGCTAAGGTAGCATTAAAACGTGTGGGCCCTGAATTTACTAAAATTAATAAAATTCAGGAGTTTGGGCTTGAAATGATTAAGGTTGATAGCGTTTACGGACACAATATTAGTTACAGCCAAGATAACCAAACATTCTTGCGGGGAGTGTGTACGTTAGCGCATTCTATTGGCATTAAAGTGGTGGCTCAAGGTGTAACAAGCCAAGATGATATAGATACGCTTATTAACTTAGGTTTTGATGGGGTTATTAAAGAGTAAGTAATAGGCATTAACTGTGCGGTTAATGCCCTTTTACAACTAACATTAATTGAATACGGTCGCGAACTTTTAGCTTATTAAATATAGAGCTCATATGCTCTTTAATTGTGCGTTCTGTAATATTTAAAGATTCTGCAGCTTGCTTATTAGTTGCACCTGTTACAACAATATCGACTACTTGACGTTCTCGCTTTGTGAGTACATCAAGCTCGCATGTGCTCGCATATTTAAACGGTGTATTTGATAAAGCTCCTACTAAGTTAGATAGTAATTGCCCAGGTAACCATATTCCGCCAGCACAAATTGTCTCCAGTACTTGTTCAATAATTACTTTAGTAGCGAGTGCTTCTACGTACCCCCTAGCTCCTGCTTCAAGCGCACTTCTTAGTTGATTTATTTCTAGTTCGTTGGTCATAACTATAACCAGTAAACGTTGCTGAGAATACTTTTTAACAAGCTCAAGCCAATTAGGTGTGCCGGCCAAAACCCAAATAATACTTGATGCCGTGACTCTGTTTGGTTCTTTTGTGCATATTAAACAACCAGGAAACGCTGTATGCCAGTGTTTCGATTCAAATTCAGGCTGTGTAATAAAAATACTTTGGCGCATTACTTCTCCATTTATAAAATGTTTTAACGCTCTGTCATTGCTTGCGATGTAGCTCTAAGAACCGGTTTTAAAATATACTCAAGTACGGTTTTTTTACCGGTAATAATATCCACTTGAGTGGTCATTCCTGGAATAATAGTCAGCTCTTTTGAAAAATTATTTTTGGTGGTTTTTAGTTGCACCAAATAAAAGGTATTCTCGCGGTCATCTGTAATTGTATCGGCGCTAATATGTAATACTTCGGCTTCAAGGCCACCATATACGGCAAAGTCGTAGGCACTAAATTTTATCATTGCAGATTGACCAGGGCGTAAAAATGCAATGTCTTTAGGCGGGATTTTTGCCTCTACTACAAGTTGAGCGTCAAGCGGGACAATTTCCATAACATCACTACCTGGCTGTAAAATACCGCCAACTGTATTAACTAATAATCGTTGTACAGTGCCTTTAACAGGAGAGCGTATTTCAGTTTGAGTTACTTTATCGGCTAAGCCAGATTCAGTTTCTTTAATTGAATCTAGTCGCAGTAGCGCTTCGGAGAGTTCATTGTTCCAGCGGTTAATCATAACGAGCTCAACTTCGGTTACCTTATTTTTAGCTTCGTTAATGGCCGAAAGACTCCTATTTATAACTGCCTTGGTTCTGTTTATCTCGCCGTTTAAATCAACTATTTGACGCTCTAAACGAATAATATCTATATCCGAAATGGCACCGGTGCGTAACAATGGACGGGTCACTTTAAGCTCCCTGTTTGTTAAGTGTAGCGCACTGGTATGCTGCTGAAGTGCCGCTTTTGCTTCAATATAATCTTGGTGTCGCTGTTCTAGTTGGCGTTTGTGAATACTTACCTGTTGCTCCAACTCTTGGCTGTTACTCAAATAAAGAGAGCGTTCGTGTTGAACCACCTGAGGTGCATTTTTTATAACATCTTCGTTAAATACGAGCTCCTTTTTTTGAGTGAGCGCTCTGAGCCTCGCAACTTTTGCACTTAACGATTCAACCTTGGATTGATTTTCCCTAAAGCTAGAAATAAAGCGGGTAGGGTCTATTTTAATGAGTACATCACCCTCGTTTACTATTTGGCCTTCTCGGACATTTATTTTTTCGACCATACCACCATCATAAGATTGAATAAGCTGTAATTTATTAGAGGGAATAACACGACCCTCGCCACGAGCAACTTCATCTAAATTAGCAAAGCCAGACCACACAATGAGGCATATAAACGTTAAACAAATTAAATAAAGCAGTAACCTAGCGCTTGCTGGCTCTTGCTGCATTTTTTCCCACTGTGCATCTACTACCCAGTCTTGAGTATTTGGCGGTGAGATCCATCCTTTAAATAGTTTATTAAATACGGATGGCTTACCTTGTTTTCTTGCTTCTATTGCTTTGCTAACAGATTCAAAAGAGCGTTGTTCAAGTGGTTTTTTGTTATCACTCATGAGGCTTGCTCCACGGTTTTATTATTTAACGCCGCAATTACTTTTTGTTTTGGTCCATCAGCAACTACTTTTCCGTTATCTAAAACTATAATACGGTCAACAAGCTCGAGTAATGATGAGCGGTGAGTCACTACAATTAGGGTTTTATCTTTAGAATAATTTTTTAAATTGTTAATAATTTTACTTTCACTATTGTGATCTAGCGATGAGGTTGGCTCATCTAGTAATAGTATTGGTGGGTCGTTAATTATGGCTCTTGCCATACCTACAGCTTGGCGTTGCCCTCCTGATAATTGGCGGCCTTGCTCGCCTACTTGTAAATCAAATCCGTCTGGGTGCGAATTAATTAAATCAAATAATTGGCTTCGCTCACAGGCTTCAATAATTTGCTCGTCTTTGGCATGCCAAGCGCTTATCGTAAGGTTGTCTTTTAAGGTCCCATAAAACAGGGCTACGGTTTGCGGTACATAACCAATATTATGGCGAAGCTCTGCAGGGTCAATTTGATGTATATCGTTATTGTCCATCAAAATTGCTCCTGAACAGGGTTCATATAGCCCTAAGATAAGCTTTTCTAATGTACTTTTACCAGAGCCATTACGTCCTAAAATTGCGACTTTTTCACCGGCTTTAATTTTAAAACTAACGCCGTTGAGTGCATTATGAGATTCGTCAGAGTATTTAAAGCATACATCTTTAAATTCTATATCGCCCTTTAAAATAGGGTGTCTTAACCAATGCTTACCAGGTGGGCGCTCGACCTCTTTTTCCATAATCTCATTTAGTGATTGCATTGCTATTGCGGCATGATGATATTGCGCTAAAACAGCGGCTGACTGCCCAATAGGGCCCATAGCACGAGATGATAATAAGTAGGCTGCAATTAATCCGCCTTGAGTTAGCTCACCTTCAATAACGAGGTGTACGCCTATTATCATTATTATCACGCCTACACATTGCTGTATCCACGATGCTGTATTTGATATAGAGCTAGAAACGAGTCGACTTTGTGCGTTTACTTGCGCAATGTAAATGGTCGACTTTTCCCATACAGATTGTGTTTTACACTCTGAGTGAAAGCTTTTTACATCTTCAATATTGGTTAAACTTTCTACTAATACTGCATTTCGCATTGAGCTTGCTTTCATTGTTTGCTCTGAAAGGGCTTCAAGTTTGCGGTGTGCGGCTATAGCGTAAGCTAATAATATAAGTGCGCCCGCGATAATGGGTAAACTTAGAGGTACGCCAATAATGGCGATAACAATTAAATATAAAACTACGAATGGTAAGTCGACTAATGCGACAAGCGTTATGGAGCTAAAAAAGTTACGTACAGCTTCAAATGATTGAATATTGCTAGCAAAGGAGCCAGCTGATGATGGACGGTTTTTTAGTTTCATACCTAATACCCGCTCCATAATTACAGCCGATACTTTGACATCTATTCTGCTTGCAGCAAGCTCTACAAAATAGCCTCTTACTAAGCGTAAAACAAAGTCAGCAGTGAGTGCTATTAAAATACCAATGGCAAGTACCCAAAGGGTTTCTGTTGCATGGTTAGGCACTACGCGGTCATATACATTCATTACAAATAAAGGCATAGCAACCGACAAAAAGCCCAAAGCAATAGCTGAAATGATTACGTCTTTATAAAGTGAGCGGCATTCTTTAATTACTCCCCAAAACCATCCGTCTTTTGATAGTTTTTCAAGTACAGGTGTTCGCTCATCAAATGCAAATTCTGGTTGTGCATAAATAATTAAACCAACACTGTTGCCTGCTAATTCATCAATGCTTTGTTCGATAACTGATTCGGTAAGCTCTGGGTAAATTACACTCACCACCTGCTTATCGTAATCAATAGAATTAATAACACAGGCTTGATTGTCTTTTAAAATTAAGATGGCAGGCAGTAGTGCTGTATTAATTTTTTGTAGTGGCTTATTAACTACTTTCGATTTAAAGCCAATGCGCTTAGCTGCGCGCGAAAAACCTGATGGAGTAAGATTTCCATCAGTTAGAGGAAGTCCATTTAATAGTGCTTCTCTTGAAAACTCTTTATCATGATGGCGACATAAAACTGCTAGGCAGTCAACGAGTATGCCACCATGATCAAGTACATCGTTTAATTCCATAAACCATCCAATGTTATGTAGAACTGCATGCGGTTGTTACTACTAAACCTAAACTCGAGAAATAAATTTAGCTTAAATATTTCAAGCCGAGTTTAGGTTATTTACATAACGTTAATTGACTTAGCTATCAGTAATTACAGCTTCGATACGTCGATTCGCAGCATTCGCTCTTACTGATATTTCGTTTACTCGAGGTTGATCAATACCGTACCCGAACGATTTAACACGTTTTGGTTTTATATCGAATTGTTTAATTAGAATTTCAGCAACGGCAAACGCACGTTTTTCAGATAGTTTGCGGTTATATGTTCGATCTCCATCTAGAGATGCATGACCTCGTATTTCAACCTGCTTATTTGGGTTTTCTTTTAAAAAATCTGCAAGCCGACTAATTTCTTGAATATATTGAGACCTTACATCGCTTGAGTCAGCAGAAAAAGGGATACCAATCTCTATATTCGAGGTTGATGCGCTATAAATTGTACAGCCAGATAAATCAACATTAGTTGACAGCGGTGTACTCGGACAAGTGTCTTGCTCGTTTGGTACGCCGTCACCATCATCATCTAAAAAGTTACTTGGTGTAGTGTCGGTTTCCAACGGTATATCTAAGTACCTTGGCATAGCGGTTACACTCATGTAGGCATTATCTTGCTTCGCTTTTTTTTGTAGAAATGCCTTGCGGCTAAAGGTGGTTGCTACATCGTAACTCGGACAAATATTTTGTGCGTTATGCACAATAGGATCGTCAGTTAGCTCTTTTAATGTAGGGTATTTACCTGACATTACGTCAAGTGCTGGCAATAATTTCCCCATTTCTTTTAGCATAGTTAAAATAGCCGATTGGCGGTCGTATAGCGCAACTATGTATGAACGTGTTGATTGGAACGATTCGTTTTCGGCATCAAGCACGTCTAGTAGAGTTCGTTGGCCTATATCAAATTGATCTTTATATGCAATTTTAACTTTAGTTGATGATTCGCGGTGTTGATTAAGCGCTGGCAACTTTTGCTCTAGTATAGTGACGTTGTAGTAGGCAATTTGCAGACTTTGACGAATATCAATACAGGCTTGATCTCGTTGATATTTTGCAATGTTTATATCTTGATAAGCTTGTTCTAAATTAGCGCTATCTAGACCACCGTTATACAAGTTATAACTAATATCTATGCCGACTCGCGCTTCTGTTCTGGTTTCATTTTGACCAAGCTCATCTCTATCTTGGCTACCGTAGCGGGCAGATAAATCTACGTTAGGGTGAAAGGCCGCTTTTTGTGCTTTGGCGTTCGCTTTTTGCGCTTCAATATTATACAAAGAGGCATAAAACGAAGGGCTGTTTTTGTAGGCGACGTCTAGCGCTTGGTTAACCGAAATTGGTATATTGTTTTCATCAAGGTCAGCTTGCTTTATATCGTTCATAGGCAGCTCACCTACAACCCTTAGGTAGCGAGCGCTTACATCATGTAAATTTGAGTACTCCGTTAATACATTAGATTGCGCTAGAGATAAACGGCCACTAATTTGTTCTAGGTCTGCTGCGCGCGCTACACCGGCGCCTACGCTTTGCTCTATTTGTTGGTATACAGACTCGTGCTCTTGTAAATTAGCTTCTGCAAGTTGTACTAACTCTTTGAATTTTTGTACGTCAAGTAGTGCAATCGAGGCTTCAAGTGCTGTTTGTTCTGTTTGAGAAATAAGCTCAAAGTACCTAATAAGTTGAATACGTTTAAAACGGTCAACTGTATTCGATGTTCTAAAACCGTCATAAAGCATTTGAGTAACGCTTAATTCGGCTGTATTACGGTTATATTCTTCTTCAATACCGTAATTTCTTCTTTCATATCCTGCACTTGCTGATACATCAACACTTGGTAAATAACCTGAACGGGCAGCATCCACTCCATAAATAGAAGATTTAAAAGCATGCCATGCTTCTTGTACTTCAGGATTGTTTTCAATCGCTTTACTTGAAACGTAGGTAAGTGGCATTGCTGATTGTTCGTTTGCATGCACGTAGTTTGATAAAGTTACGGCTGTAATCGCTAATCCGATTAACATAGTCCCTTGGTGCTTTTTAAAAGTGTTTTTTATAATCATTTCTTCCTCTTAGATCCTGTTAAGACCAAAAATACTCTCTTAAATATTTAGTAAAGGAGTACTTATTTTGCAAGTAATCTTTTCGGGTAGCATAAAAAAAAATTTCTACCACTTTTTTGTTGATTTTTTATTTTTGAATTTTTCTTCTAAACCTGTACTTGAGTCCAGTATCTATGTGCTTTTTTTGTTCTACCTTTAACTTATTAGATTGTTATTTTAAAAAGTTTGAGGGTACCTAAATGGAAGCAAATCAACTTGTAGTTATTGATATTCAGGGTTCGGCGGGTGTTGTGTTAGATGATGGATCGGTAAGAGCCTTAAACGTGGGTGACATTATTACCGTAGGTGATTTAGTTGTTACTGCTATTAAGTCGTCGTTACAAATAGATGTGCAAGGTGAAACCTTATCTATACCCGCAAATCAAAAGGTAAAAATAACACCAGACCTATTAGCTAAAGAAGCAAGAGACGCTAGCGAAACAACTGTTTTTGATGAAAGTTTAGATGAAGCAATCGCAAGCTTAGGTACAGAACAAGACTCATCAACAGCAGCTAATTCAGACGTTACAGATTTTTTAGATGCATTAGAAGGTGATGGAGACCTTTTAGATAGCTTAGAAGCAACAGCTGCTGGTGGCGGCAACGCTGCTGGTGCAGATGGAGGCAGTTCGTTTGTACAGTTAACCCGAATTTCTGAAAGTGTTGATCCTAGTAGTGTTACTTTTGATTCATCTTTTGATCAAAGCGCTACTGAAGCTTTTAATTTAAGAGATACCTCTGATGGTATTGTGCCTGACGCAACTTCAGCTTCTATTTCACTTAATGAGCTGGGTGTTACCAATTCATCACAACCAACAATTACTGGTACGAGCGAAAACTTAATTGGCGAAACAGTTAATGTAACGGTAACTGATGTTGATGGAAATTCTCAAGTAGTTAGTGTTGTGATTGGCCCTGATGGTACCTTTGAAATAACCCTACCAACTCCAGTTGCGGATGGCCCTGTGACCGTTGTTGTTGAAGCAACAGATCCTGTTGGCAACCCTATAAACGACACTATTTCTATAGAAATTGATACAACACCTCCACTTATTGCTATTGATCCTGTTGCCGATTCTGCTTCGCAAACAGTGACAGTAACAGGGACTGTATCTGGGTTGAACACTGGGGATAATGTGTCAGTCACGTTAACGGATAGTGCAGGTACGGTACAAACAATTGTTACTCAGGTTGATGCGCTAGGAAATTGGGTTATTACTACTACCTCACCTTTATCTGAAGGAGAGTTTAACGTAAGCGCAGTGGCGATTGATGCCGCTGGAAATCAAGCTGTAGATCAAGCTTTAGCGAATGTAGATTTAACTGCTCCGGTAATCACAGTAAATGTAACTGATGAAACAAATAACGCGACACCACCACTTGTTGGAACAACAAATGGGGTTCCTGAAGGCACGCAAGTAACAATTACTGTTACAGATAGTGCAGGACAAATACAAACATTAACAGCAGTTACTCAAGCCGATGGAAGCTGGAGTGTAGAAGTTGGGACTCCTTTGCCTGAAGGTGATTTTACGGTTGATGCACAAGTAAGCGACAGTGTAGGAAACTTAGCATTAGCAAGTGATTCAGGAGTAGTTGATTTAACGGCGCCTACGGTACAAATTAATAATATTAACGACACTCAAGACACCACGCCAACTATTACAGGTAACGCGCAAGATGTACCTGCTGGCTCTATTATTAGTGTGGTTATTACCGATTTTGATGGTCAAACTCAAACATTATTAACCCAAACTAACGCTGATGGGGATTGGTCTATCGACGTAACTACGCCATTGGCTGAAGGGCAGTTTGAGGTTGATGCAAGTGTAAGTGATGCTGCAGGTAATCAAGCCCAAGCAAATAACCAAGGTGTTGTTGATTTAACAAACCCAGATATTACCGTTACCGCAATTGCTGATACTAACGATACTACACCAACATTTTTAGGTAGGGTGGAAGACGCTCCAGCGGGCTCTGTAATTACAGTATTAGTAACCGATATTAACGGTAGCGTACAAACTTTAACTACTTTATTAAATGAAGATGGCACATGGAGTGTTGATGCTAATGAAATCTTGCCAGGTGGTGAGTTTACCGCAACTGCGTCAGTAACCGATGTAGCAGGTAATGAGGCTACTGCGCAAACAAACGGCGAAATAACGTTTGCTTCTATTTCAATTCAAATCGATGCAATTGCTAATACTAACGATACCACTCCATTTTTAAGTGGTAACACCGGTAATGTGCCTGCAGGTACAACCATTACTTTAACTATTACGGCAAGCGATGGGAGTACATTTACATTACTTGCAGTGACGCAAGAAGATGGTTCGTGGTCTGCACAAGTAACAACTCCTCTGCCTGAGGGCGACTTTACTGTAGTTGCAGCGGTTATAGATGACTCGGGCAATGAGGCGCAAGCAAGTGCAGTAGGTAATGTTGATTTAACTATAAGCATTAATTTTATTATTGATACTAACGATACAACACCAACAATTAGCGGCTCTACACAAGACGTAGAACCTGGTGCGTTAGTAACCGTTACATTTACAGGAAGCGATGGCGTAGCAGAAACCGTGCAAGTAGTTACTGGTGCTGACGGAAGCTGGTCAGTTGAGGCAAGTAATGAATTAGTTGAAGGCCAGTTTAATGTGGTTGCAACTGTAACTGATGCTGCGGGTAATACAGCTTCTGCAAGCGAAACTGGAGAAATTGATTTAACAGATCCTGCAATCACGATTAATCCTATTGAGGATACGAATGATGTAACTCCATCAGTAAGTGGTAACGTAATTGATGTACCAGCAGGAACAGAAGTTACCTTAGTAATAACTGACAGTGAAGGCAATGAACAAACACTCACAACACTTACAAATGCCGATGGTACATATACAGCGGATATTATTGCAGATCTCAGTGAAGGGGATTTCACAGTAACAGCGAGTGTTAGTGATACTGCTGGCAATAGCAGTACTGCAACTGTTACAGGTACGGTTGATTTAACCGCACCAAGTGTGACTATTAACAATATTGCAGATACAAACGATACAACACCTACTCTTACCGGCTCTACCCAAGGATTAGCATCGGGCAGTGAAGTAACTTTAATTGTTACCGATAGTCTAGGAGCTGAGCAACAGTTAGTTACTACTATAAGTGCGGATGGTACTTGGAGTATTGAGATTCCAACTGCTTTAAGTGAGGGGGATTTTACAGTAACAGCTAATGTATCTGATAATGCGGGTAACGCAGCTCAAGATTCACAATTAGGCACAGTTGATACCACCCCTCCTTTAGTTGCAATAAATGACTTTGCTGATTCAAACGATACAACACCTACATTTAGCGGAACAACGAGTGATGTAGCTCCGGGTAGCCTTGTTAGTGTTTTAGTTACTGATGCAAATGGTGAGTCTCAAACATTGACGGCGGTTGTGTCAGAAGATGGAACTTGGCAAGTAGGTGCAACTCAAGCTATTGCTGAAGGCGACTTTACAATTACGGCAACAGTAACAGACGCTGCAGGTAATGAAGCAAGCGATACCGGTACTGGAACAATTGATTTATCAGCTCCAATTATAGCAATTAATGCAATCCCAGATAGCGCCGATACTACTCCAACAATTTCAGGTTCCGTACAAAATGTACCAGCCGGAACAACGGTTACGTTAACATTGACGGACGCTGGTGGTAATACACAAACAATTACAACACAAACGTTAGCTGATGGTACCTGGACAGCTGATGCTATTAATGAGTTAGTTGAAGGTGACTTTGGCGTTAATGCCATCGTTAGCGATGAGGCAGGTAATCAAAGTGAAACTTCAGCACAAGGAACTATCGATAATACCGCACCAACTATTACGATTGATGCACTCGCTGATAGCAATGATACAACACCGACAATTTCTGGCACTGCAACGGGCGAGCCAGAGGGCACCGTTGTTACTATTACCGTGACTGATGAAGCAGGTAACCCACAAACCATCACTACAGAAGTACTCGCTGACGGCACTTTCACTGTTGATGTACCAGATGAATTAAGCGAAGGCGAATACAGCGTAGACGTATCAATCACTGATACTGCTGGTAACGAAAGTACAGAAGTAACAACGGGTACTATTGATACCTCAGCTCCTGTTATTACGATTGATGCACTGGCAGATAGCAACGACACCACACCGACAATTTCTGGCACAGCAACAGGTGAGCCAGAGGGCACAGTTGTTACTATTACGGTAACTGATGACGCTGGTAATCCACAAATAATTACTACTGAAGTACAAGCCGATGGCACCTTTAGTGTTGATGTGCTGAACGAATTAAGTGAAGGTGAATTTACTGTTGAGGTATCGGTTACAGATACTGCGGGCAATGAAACCACAGCAACTACGACTGGCGAGGTTGATACTTTAGCACCGGTGATCACGATAGATGCACTGGCTGATAGTAACGACACTACCCCAACTATTTCAGGTACAGCAACGGGCGAGCCAGAAGGCACAGTTGTTACTATTACCGTGACTGATGAAGCAGGTAACCCACAAATCATTACCACTGAAGTACAAGCCGATGGCACCTTTAGTATTGATGTGCCGAACGAATTAAGTGAAGGTGAATTTACGGTTGAAGTATCGGTTACCGATACTGCAGGGAATGAAACTACCGCAACAACAACAGGCGAAGTTGATACTGCCGCGCCAACAGTTATTATTGACCCCGTAGGTGATACTAACAACACCACCCCAACTATTTCAGGCACCGCAACGGGTGAGCCAGAGGGCACGGTTGTTACTATTACCGTAACTGATGAAGCAGGTAATCCACAAACTATTACCACAGAAGTACAAGCCGATGGCACCTTTAGTGTTGATGTACCAAATGAATTAAGTGAAGGCGAATTTACCGTTGAAGTATCGGTTACCGATACCGCAGGTAATGAAACCACAGCAACAACAACAGGCGAAGTTGATACTGCCGCGCCAACAGTTATTATTGACCCCGTAGGTGATACTAACAACACCACCCCAACTATTTCAGGCACCGCAACGGGTGAGCCAGAGGGCACCGTTGTTACTATTACTGTAACTGATGAAGCAGGTAACCCACAAACTATTACTACTGAAGTACAAGCCGATGGCACCTTTAGTGTGGATGTACCGAACGAATTAAGTGAAGGCGAATTTACTGTTGAAGTATCGATTACTGATACCGCGGGTAATGAAACCACAGCCACAACAACGGGAGAAGTTGATACCACAGCGCCAATAGTTACTATTAATGCACTAGGCGATACGAGTGATACAACACCGACCATTTCAGGCACAGTTAGCGGGGAGCCTGCTGGTTCAACCATAACTTTAACAGTGACCGATGCTAATGGCGCAGTACAAATAATTTCAGCACAAGTAATTGCTGATGGAAGTTGGACTGCAGAAGTATCCGCGGCTTTAGCTGAAGGAAGCTACTCTGTAGATGCAAGTATTAGTGATAGCGCTGGTAATGAAGGCACAGCAAGTGCTTCAGGCACAATTGATACAAGCGCATTGACCATTACCATTGATATTATTGGCGAAACTAACGATCAAACACCTCAAATAAATGGTGATACTTTTAATGCACAAGCTGGCTCTCAAGTTGAAGTTCAGATCACTGACTCAGCGGGTGCAATAATTACTTTAACCACAGTTGTTGATGAAAACGGTCTTTGGAGTGTTACTCCGCCTGCAAATTTAGCTGAGGGCACCATTTTAATTAGTGCAACAGTAACAGACATAGGTGGTGGAACGGCTAATGCAGAGCTTGATGCTGTAATTGATATTACGCCTCCAACCATACAAGTAAATGAACTAGAAACAAGTAATGATACAACACCGGTTATTTCTGGTAACACAACAGACGTAGTTGCAGGCACAGTTATAAATTTAACGGTTACTGATTCTCAAGGGGTTGTTCGCACATTTAGCACTACAACGGATGTAGAAGGTAATTGGAGTGTTGAACTTTCTCAAGAGTTGGCCTCGGGCGATTATTCTGTAGAAGCTGAAGTATCTGATGCTGCAGGAAATAGCGCTTCAGATACGGCTACAGGTAACATAGATACATCAGGACCTAGCTTAACCGTTGACTTTGAAGCTGTAACCAACGACTCAACGCCTACTATTTCAGGCACTAGTGATGCAGACGTTGGTACCAGTATCACGGTTGTTATTACAGATGAAAATGGAGTTGAACAAACACTTAGCACCACAGTAGATGCAAATGGTAACTGGGAAGTAACTCCACAAACAGATTTAAATGAAGGTGATAACACCATCGAAGTGAGTGTATCTGACGAAGCAGGAAATACGACAACAGTTACAGATACAATTACGTTAGACACACAAGCGCCAATACTCACCATTCAAAACGTAGGCGATGTCAGCGATTTAACACCTGAGCTGCAGGGCACTAGTAATGAAATTGGCGGCACCGTAACACTGACCATCACCGACAGCCAAGGCGCTGAGCAAACCTTCACCACCACCGTTGAAAGTGATGGCCACTGGAATATTGAAATTCCAGGTGCCCTTGCACAAGGTGACTTTAGCGTTGTTGCCAGCATTACTGATGCTGCAGGCAACGACACCACGGCCAACAGTAGTGGTAATGTAGATACCATTACACCGGTTATCACCGTTGATGCACTGGGTTTAGGCAACGACAGCACCCCAGTTGTTAGTGGTACCTCAACAGAGCCTGAAGGCACCGTTGTGAATATTGTTATCACAGACAGTAACGGCGATGAAACACCAATTACAGCCACAGTCGATGCGAACGGCAACTGGCAAGCAATCAGCCCTGAATTACCAGAGGGCAGCTACAGTGTGCAAGCCAGCATTACCGATGCCGCAGGTAACACCGATAGTGCCGTGCAATCGGGCACCATTGATAGCCTCGCGCCAACGCTTGTGCTTGATACCGTGGGCGCAACGAACGATAGCACCCCGACTATCAGCGGAAGTACCAATGCGCCAGCGGGGACTGTTATTAGCATCAGCGTGAGTGATGGCACCACAACAGAAACGTTCACCGCGACAGTACAAGCTGATGGCAGCTGGTCAGCGGATGTACCGAATGCACTGAGCGATGGTGAGCTCACCATTGAAGCTAGCGTTAGTGATAACGCCGGTAATACCACTACATTAAGTGAAACCGCAACACTCAACACCACGGCCCCAAGCATTAGTATTAATGCATTGGTTGATACCAACGACACTACCCCAACCATTAATGGTACAAGCGATGCGGCAGATAACACCACCATTAGCTTAACGTTTGAAGACAGTGCAGGGAATATTACGACTGTTGATACGACGGTAACGGGTGGCGTCTGGAGCGTTGATGCACCAACTGATTTAGCCGAAGGTGAATACACGGTGACCGCAGAGGTAGACGATGGCCTAGGTAATATCGGCAGCGCCACCGAAACAGGTCAGATAGACTTAACCGCACCGAGCCTTGTTATTACCGACAACGGCGTAGGCAACGATACCACCCCAACTATTACCGGTACTAGCGATGCACCGCAAGGCAGTACGGTAACGGTTATAGTGACAGATACCAGTGGCACACCACAAACAATGAGCGCCACTGTACTTGCCAATGGCACGTGGTCAATCCCTGTACCGGTAGCACTTGCAGAAGGTGCATACACCATTAGCGCGAGTGTTGAAGACACCGCTGGTAATGAAGCCACCGCCACAGGCACTGGTGAAATAGATACCACCGCACCGACACTTGTACTTACCAGCTCAGGCTCAAGTAACGACATCACCCCGACACTCAGTGGCACAAGCGATGCCGTTGAAGGCACGGTTATTAACTTCACCGTAGTGGACGATCAAGGCAATACACAAACCTTCACCACCACTGTGGGTGCTGATGGCAACTTCTCAGTTGAAGTACCGATTGCACTGGCAGAAGGGCCGTACACGATCACCGCCAACATCAGCGATGTGGCAGGTAACAGCACCAACATTACAGGCATTGGCACCATTGATACCACAGCACCAAGTGTGAGTGTGGATGCGCCAGTACTCACCAACGACACCACACCAACTGTGACTGGCACCAGTGATGCACCTAACAGCACCATTACGGTTACATTTACAGACGCAGCAAATGCCACCCAAAGCATTGATGTACAAACCGATGCAAATGGTAACTGGAGTGCGACACCAACAGGTACATTAGCTGAAGGTAATTACAGCGTCAGCGCCAGCATTACCGATGCCGCAGGCAATACAGGCACGGGTACAGACAGTGGCGAAGTAGATGTTACACCACCAGATTTAGCGTTTACACCTACCTTCTTATTAGGTTCATTGGTGTTATTAAACGGTACCTCTGATTTACCGGCTGGCAGTGAAATTACCATTACCGAGCAACTGGTAGGCGGTGGCGTAGGACTAAGTTACACCACAACCACAGATGCCAATGGTAACTGGTCATTAACTGGTATCGACATCTCATTACTGAACTTAGGCTCCGTGATCGCAACAGCGACCGATGCAGCAGGTAATACCCGTACAATTAGCTCAGATGACTTTGATAATACACCGCCGACACTCACTGTTGATGTTGCAGCACAAAGCGACAGCAACACGCCAATCATAAGCGGTACAAGTGATGCGGGTGAAGGCGCGCAAGTCACTATTGTAGTGACCGATAGCGATGGTAATTCACAAACTATCACCGCCCTTGTGGATGCAAACGGTGATTGGATCGCCACTCCAACCACACCGCTAAGCGAAGGTGAAACGACCATTGAAGTAAGTGTGCGCGACAGTGTCGGCAATGAAACCACCGTGAGTGACACCACGACTATCGACACGCAAGCGCCACTACTCACCATTCAAAACGTAGGCGATGTCAGCGACTTAACACCAGAGCTTCAGGGCACCAGTAATGAAATTGGTGGCACCGTAACACTCACCATCACCGACAGCGAAGGTGCTGTGCAAACCCTTGAGACCCTAGTTGGCAGCGATGGTCACTGGAATATTGAAATTCCAGGTGCCCTTGCACAAGGTGACTTTAGCGTTGTTGCCAGCATTACTGATGCTGCAGGCAACGAGAGCACCGCGAGCAGCAGTGGCAACGTGGATACCATCACCCCGGTTGTGAGCGTGGATGCACTGGGCCTTGGCAATGACAGCACCCCAGTGATTAGTGGTACCTCAACAGAGCCTGCAGGCACGGTTATAAACATTGTTATTACCGACAGTAACGGTGATGAACACCCAATCACCGCTACTGTGGATGCAAACGGCGATTGGCAAGCAACCAGCCCTGAATTACCAGATGGAAGCTACATCGTGCAAGCCAGTATCACCGATGATGCAGGCAACACCGGCGGCGCGACACAAACGGGCAACCTAGATACCTTAGCGCCGACACTGACGTTAGACACAGTCGGTGCAACCAACGACAGCACCCCAACAATCAGCGGAAGCAGCAATGCGCCAGCGGGCACAGTGATAAACATCAGTGTAAGCGACGGCACCACAACAGAAACGTTTACCGCAACAGTGCAAGCCGATGGCAGCTGGTCAGCAGATGTACCGAACGCGTTAACTGATGGTCCATTAACTATTGAAGCAAGCGTCAGTGACAGTGCAGGCAACACCACCACGTTAAGTGAAACCGCAACACTCAACACCACAGCCCCAAGCATCAGTATTAATGCATTGGTTGATACCAACGACACCACCCCAACCATTAATGGTACAAGCGATGCGGCAGATAACACCACCATTAGCTTAACGTTTGAAGACAGTGCAGGGAATATTACGACTGTTGATACGACCGTAACGGGCGGTGTATGGAGCGTCGATGCTCCAAGCGTACTAGCCGAAGGCGAATATACTGTCACCGCAGAGGTAGACGATGGCCTAGGTAATATCGGCAGCGCCACCGAAACAGGCGAGATTGACTTAACCGCACCAAGCCTTGTTATTGCAGACAATGGTGTTAGCAATGACACGACACCGACTATCTCCGGTACAAGCGATGCGCCACAAGGCAGTGAAGTCACTATTATTGTGACAGACAGTGCCGGTGCACAGCAAACCATTACCGCGACAGTTGGCGGAAGTGGAGCGTGGTCAGTTCCTGTTACGACAGCCCTTGCAGAAGGTAACTTCACCGTAAGCGCAAGCGTGAGCGATGCCGCTGGCAACGACACCACCGCCACAGGCGCAGGAGAGCTGGATACAATTGCACCGACCCTCGTACTTACCAGCCCTGGTTCAAGTAATGACATCACCCCGACACTTAGCGGAACAAGCGATGCCGTTGAAGGCACGCTTATTAACTTCACGGTTGTGGACGATCAAGGTAATACACAAACCTTTACCACCACTGTGGATGCAGACGGCAACTTCTCTATAGAAGTACCGACTGCACTGGCAGAAGGGCCGTACACGATCACCGCCAATATCAGCGATGTGGCAGGTAACAGCACCGATATTACAGGCAATGGCACCATTGATACCACTGCACCAAGTGTGAGTGTGGATGCGCCAGTACTTACCAACGACAGCACGCCTACAGTGACAGGGACTAGTGATGCACCTAACAGCACCATCACGGTTACGTTTACAGATGCAGCAAATACCACTCAAAGCATTGATGTACAAACCGATGCTAATGGTAACTGGAGTGCGACACCAACAGGTACATTAGCTGAAGGTAATTACAATATCAGCGCCAGCATCACTGATGCTGCAGGCAACACAGGCACCGGCACGGACAGTGGCGAAGTAGACGTAACCCCGCCAGCACTTGCCTTTACACCAACGTTTGAACTTGGTTTATTAATTACCCTAAGCGGTACGTCTGACTTGCCCATTGGCAGTGAAATTACTATTACCGAGCAACTTGTTAACGGTGGTATTGGTGCAACATATACCACTACAACGGATGCGGATGGCAACTGGTCATTAGTCGGGTTGGATGTATCTTTACTTGATGTTGGCTCAGTGATCGCAACAGCGACCGATGCCGCAGGTAATACCCGTACAATTAGCTCAGATGACTTTGATAATACACCGCCGACACTCACTGTTGATGTTGCAGCACAAAGCGACAGCAATACACCAATCATAAGCGGCACAAGTGATGCGGGCGAGGGGGCACAAGTGACTATCGTGGTTACTGATAGCGCAGGCAACCCACAAACTATCACTGCGCTTGTGGGTGCGGATGGCAATTGGAGTGCCACTCCAACCACACCGCTGAGCGAAGGCGAAAGCACGATTGAAGTGAGTGTACGCGACAGTGTTGGCAACGAAACTACAGTGAGTGACACCACCACTATCGACACGCAAGCGCCACTACTCACCATTCAAAACGTGGGTGATGTCAGCGATTTAACACCAGAGCTTCAGGGCACCAGTAATGAGATTGGTGGGACAGTCACACTCACCATCACCGATAGCGAAGGCATCAATCAAACCCTTAGCACTGTTGTAGGCAGCGATGGTCACTGGGCAATCGAAGTATCGACAGCCCTTGCACAAGGTGACTTTAGCGTTGTTGCCAGCATTACCGATGCCGCAGGCAACGAGAGTACCGCAAACAGCAGTGGTAATGTGGATACCATTACACCGGTTGTCACCGTTGATGCACTGGGTTTAGGCAACGACAGCACCCCAGTTGTTAGTGGTACCTCAACAGAGCCTACAGGCACGGTTATAAACATTGTTATTACCGACAGTAACGGTGATGAACACCCAATCACCGCCACAGTGGATGCAAACGGTGACTGGCAAGCAACCAGCCCTGAATTACCGGATGGCAACTACACCGTGCAAGCCAGTATCACCGATGATGCAGGCAACACCGGCGGCGCTACACAAACAGGCAACTTAGATACCTTAGCGCCGACACTGACGTTAGACACAGTAGGCGCAACCAACGACAGCACGCCAACAATTAGCGGGACATCGAACGCGCCAGCAGGCACGGTTATAACGATTAACGTCACGGATGCAAATAATACAGAAACGTTCACTGCAACAGTGCAAGCCGATGGCAGCTGGTCAGCGGATGTACCGAACGCGCTAACTGATGGTCCACTCACTATCGAAGCAAGCGTCAGTGACAGTGCAGGCAACACCACCACGTTAAGTGAAGGCGCAACATTAGATACCAACGCACCGAGTATTAATATTGATGCATTAATGGATACAAATGATACAACGCCGAATGTGAGCGGTACCAGCAGTGCAGCAAATGGCACTATTATCACCGTCAGTTTCACGGACAGTAATGACATAACAAACACGGTACAAACAACTGTTACAGACGGTATCTGGAGTGTTGAAGCTCCTGTTGACTTAGCTGAAGGCAGTTATGAAGTTGAAGCGAGTGTTACAGATGGAAGCGGCAATACAAGTACAGCAACAGAAAATGGCGTAGTGGATACGACCATTCCTAATATTGCCGTAAATGATGTAACCGTGACTGATGACACAACACCTACGATCACCGGCACAGCGAATGCGCCACAAGGCAGCACCGTGAGCGTTGAAATCACCGACAGTAATAATATTACTCATACCGTAACGACCACATTAGGGGTTAATGGCACATGGAGCGTAGCAGCCACGCAAGTACTGGCTGAAGGCACCTTTACACTGAGCGCCAGTGTGAGCGATGCCGCAGGCAACGAAGCCACTGCCACAGGCACTGGTGAAATAGATACCATTGCACCGACACTTGTACTTACCAGTCCAGGCTCAAGTAGTGACATCACCCCAACACTCAGCGGAACAAGCGATGCGGTTGAAGGCACGGTTATTAACTTCACCGTTGTGGATGATTTAGGTAGCTCACAAACGTTCACCACCACTGTGGATGCCGATGGCAACTTCTCTATAGAAGTACCGACTGCACTGGCAGAAGGGCCGTACACGATCACCGCTAACATCAGCGATGTGGCAGGTAACAGCACCAACATTACAGGCAACGGCACCATTGATACCACAGCACCAAGTGTGAGTGTAGATGCGCCAGTATTAACAAATGACAGCACGCCAACAGTGACAGGCACCAGTGATGCACCTAATAGCACCATTACCGTTACGTTTACAGATGCAGCGAATGCTACTCAAAGCATTGATGTACAAACCGATGCTAATGGTAACTGGAGTGCGACACCAACAGGTACATTAGCTGAAGGTAATTACAGCGTCAGCGCCAGCATCACCGATGCCGCAGGCAACACAGGTACAGGTACATATACGGGCGAAGTAGACGTAACCCCGCCAGCACTTGCCTTTACACCAACGTTTGAGCTTGGTTTATTAATTACCCTAAGCGGCACCTCTGATTTGCCAGTAGGCAGTGAAATTACTATTACCGAGCAACTGGTAGGCGGTGGTATTGGTGCAACATATACCACTACAACAGATGCGGATGGCAACTGGTCATTAGTCGGATTAGATGTATCATTACTTGATGTTGGCTCAGTGATCGCAACAGCGACCGATGCCGCAGGTAATACCCGTACAATTAGCTCAGACGACTTTGATAATACACCACCGACACTCACTGTTGATGTTGCAGCACAAAGCGACAGCAACACGCCAATCATAAGCGGTACAAGTGATGCGGGCGAGGGGGCACAAGTGACTATCGTAGTGACCGACAGCGCAGGCAACCCGCAAACCATCACCGCCTTAGTGGATGCCAATGGCAACTGGAGCGCCACACCAGCGACACCATTAAGTGAAGGTGAAAGCACGATTGAAGTAAGTGTGCGCGATAGTGTCGGCAACGAAACCACCGTGAGTGATACCACCACCATCGACACACAAGCACCCACTTTAACCATTCAAAACGTAGGCGATGTTAGCGATTTAACACCTGAGCTGCAGGGCACCAGTAATGAAATTGGTGGCACTATTACACTCACCATCACCGACAGCGCAGGTGCTGTGCAAACGATTGAGACCCTAGTTGGCAGCGATGGTCACTGGAACATTGAAATTCCAGGTGCCCTTGCACAAGGTGACTTTACTGTAAGCGCGAGTATTACCGATGCGGCAGGCAATGAGAGCACAGCAAACAGCAGTGGTAATGTGGATACTATTACACCGGTTGTCACCGTTGATGCACTGGGTTTGGGTAACGACAGCACCCCAGTGATTAGTGGTACCTCAGCAGAGCCTGCAGGCACGGTTATAAACATTGTTATTACTGACAGTAACGGTGATGAACACCCAATCACCGCTACTGTGGATGCAAACGGTGATTGGCAAGCAACTAGCCCTGAATTACCAGATGGAAGCTACACCGTACAAGCCAGTATCACCGATGATGCAGGTAACACTGGCGGCGCCACACAAACTGGCAGCTTAGATACCTTAGCGCCGACACTGACGTTAGACACAATAGGTGCCACTAATAACAGCACACCAACAATTAGCGGGACATCGAACGCGCCAGTAGGCACGGTTATAACGATTAACGTCACGGATGCAAATAATACAGAAACGTTCACTGCAACAGTGCAAGCAGATGGCAGCTGGTCAGCGGATGTACCGAACGCGCTAACTGATGGTCCACTCACTATCGAAGCAAGCGTCAGTGACAGTGCAGGCAACACCACTACATTAAGTGAAAACGCAACACTCAACACCACGGCGCCAAGCATCAGTATTAATGTACTGGTTGACACCAATGACACCACGCCAGAAATTCGCGGGACAAGTGATGCAGCTGATGGCACAACCATTAGCTTAACGTTTGAAGACAGTGCAGGGAATATTACGACTGTTGATACGACCGTAACGGGTGGTGTATGGAGCGTCGATGCACCAATTGATTTAGCCGAAGGTGAATATACTGTCACCGCACAGGTAGATGATGGACTGGGCAATATTGGCAGCGCCACAGAGACAGGTCAGATCGACCTAACAGGTCCGAGCCTTGTTATTACCAACAACGGTGTAGGCAACGACACCACGCCAACGATTGCAGGTACCAGCGATGCATCGCAAGGCAGTACGGTAACGGTTATCGTGACCGATAGCAGCGGTGCAGCGCAAACAATGAGCGCCACCGTACTTGCTAATGGTACGTGGTCAATTCCTGTACCGGCAGCCATTGCAGAAGGTGGATACACCATCAGCGCAAGCGTGAGCGATGCAGCAGGCAATGACACCACCGCTACAGGCACCGGCGAAGTAGACACCACCGCACCTACACTTGTACTTACCAGCCCAGGCTCAAGCAACGACATCACCCCGACACTCAGTGGCACAAGCGATGCGGTTGAAGGCACGGTTATTAACTTCACCGTGGTGGACGATCAAGGTAATACACAAACCTTTACGACCACTGTGGATGCCGATGGCAACTTCTCTATAGAAGTACCGACTGCACTGGCAGAAGGGCCATACACGATCACCGCCAACATCAGCGATGCAGCAGGCAACAGCACCGATATTACAGGCAACGGCACCATTGATACCACAGCACCAAGTGTGAGTGTAGATGCGCCAGTATTAACAAACGACAGCACACCAACAGTAACGGGTAGCAGTGATGCACCTAACAGTACCATCACCGTTACGTTTACCGACGCTGCCAATTCAGTTCAGATCATTGATGTACAAACGGATATCAACGGTAACTGGAGCGCGACACCAACGACTGATTTAGCCGAAGGGAACTACAGCGTCAGCGCCAGCATCACCGATGCTGCAGGCAATACAGGCACGGGTACAGACACTGGCGAAGTCGATATAACCGCTCCGGATCTTGAAATTATTCCATCGTTTTTATTAGGTAATTTAGTTTCTCTTTCGGGGGATTCTGATTTACCGGGAGGCTCTGTAATCACTATTACAGAGTACCTAGTTGGTGGGTTAGTTGGCGCAACTTATACAGCGACAACAAATCCTGATGGTACGTGGGGGCTTGCAAACATAACAGTACCTTTACTAAGTCTTGCTTATGTAACTGCAACAGCAACTGATGCAGCAGGTAATATTGCATCAGTCAATACGCTTGATTTTGATAACGTAGCGCCAGAACTAACCGTTAGTGTTGATGCTTTATCGAATGATAGCACCCCAGTAATTACCGGCACCACCGATATGGGGCAAGGCACTGTAATTGACGTGACTGTTACCGATAGTGCAGGGCAAAGCCAAGAGTTTACTGCGATTGTTCAAGCCGATGGCAGTTGGGCAGCAGATGTACCAGCAGAGCTAGCGCAAGGTCAATACACCGTTGTTGCAGAGGTTAGAGACAGTGTTGGTAATTTAACAACGCAGCAGACTCAAGGTGAAATAGATAGCGTTGCTCCTACATTAATTGTGAACGAAGTTAACGCGACAATAGATACAACCCCTACAATTTCAGGCACGAGTAATGAGATTGGTGCTGATGTAACCATCCTTATCGGCGGGCAAACACTAACAGCAACAGTGGGTACTGATGGCAATTGGCAAGTAGATGTCCCCGTAGCACTTGTTGATGGTGATTATACGGCCCAAGTAAGTATTACCGATGACGCTAATAATACCAGCAGCACGACAATTGATTTAACAATTGATACCCAAGTACCTGTTATTGTACTTAATGACATAACTGTATTTAACACTGAGACACCAGTTATAAGTGGTACTTCAACTGAACCACAGGATACGGTGGTCGATATAGTTATTACAGATAGCAACGGTGATATACATACTTTAACCGCAATAGTTGATGCTAACGGCGATTGGCAAGTTACGGCGCCAAGCTTGCCAGATGGCAATTATGATGTAGAGGTAAGTATTACCGATGATGCTGGCAATCAAGGTGTGGATACAGGCTCGAGCTTTATTGATACTCAAGCACCAAGTATTACTATAAACGCATTAGGTACAATTAATGACAGCACGCCAACTATTTCAGGCACATCCAATGAACCTGAAAACACGAGTATTACAGTAACTGTGACCGATGGAGATAGTACCGAGATTTACACAACTGTTGTTGGTGCAGGTGGTGCTTGGACTGTAGATATTACAGATGCACTGACTGATGGTGAAGTTACAGTTTCTGCAAGTGTTACTGATGCCGCAGGGAATGAATCAGTTGCAAATAGTACCGCAACTTTAAATACCAATGCGCCTACAATTAATATTAATACAATGGTTGATACGAACGATCAAACACCAGCAATATCAGGCACAAGTAGTGCAATAGATAACTCGGTGATCACTGTCGTTATAACTGACGTTAATAACGTTTCACATACTGTAACTACGACGGTAGTAGGCGGTATTTGGAGTGTTGATGCGACAAGTATTCTTCCTGAAGGTGAGTTTACTGTTTCGGCAAGTGTGACTGAAGGAGGCTTAACGAGTAATACAACAGGTAGCGGTGTTATCGATTTAACCGCGCCAACGCTTAGTATTACTCCGCTTGTAACTTTAAATGATACAACGCCTACAATTTCAGGCACAACAACCGCACCGCAAGGCGCATTAGTTATTATTTTAATTACTGATAGCTTAGGTGCAGAGCAAACGGTTAATGCTACGGTTGGTGCAAATGGCACATGGTCAGTCGCTGCAAGTACAGAGTTGAGTGAGGGCGCTTACACGGTTTCAGCTTCAACCACAGATACTGCCGGTAACCCTGTAAACACAAGTACTACAGGGGTAGTTGATATAACTGCGCCAGTTGTAACTATTAGCGATATTGTTGGAAGTACTGATCTAACTCCAAGTATTTCTGGAAGTGTGACAGGTGCCAATGTGGGTGATGCTGTTGCAGTGGTATTCACTGATGCACAAGGTAATGAGCATACTGTAAATACAACAGTTCAAACTGGTGGTGTATGGTCTGTAGAGGCAACTAGCTCTCTATCACAAGGAGATTATTCAGTTGAAGTATTTGTTACTGACAGCGCGGGTAATACCGGGGACGCAACAAATACAGCAACCATTGATACAATTGCTCCTGAAATTAGTATTAATCAAAGTTCATTAATACTAACTCAAGATAGCACTCCATTGATTACAGGTACGTCTAACGAGGCAAATACAAACGTTATTGTTACCTTTACTGATTCTGCTGGAGTTTCTCATCAAATGACCGTTCAAACCGATGGCAATGGAGACTGGCAAGCGGCTGCTAATAATATTTTAGCTGACGGTGTTTACAGTGTTAGTGCAACTATTAGCGATGCTGCGGGCAATACTTCGGTCGACAATAAAACCGGTGGTGAGGTTGATACCGTGGGACCAGAGCTAACAATTGTGCCTTCGTTCCTATTAGGTCAGTTGGTTTCTTTATCTGGTACATCTGATTTGGGCGAAGGTAAAACCGTTACGGTTACTCTAGAGCTTGCAGGTGATTTACTCGATTTAACATACGATGTAACCACAGATGCAAATGGTGATTGGGAGCTATTAGGCCTAGCCGTTAATGTTATTGGCTTATCTGTTATTAAAGCTTCAGCTACTGATGAGGCAGGTAACACAACCACAGTAACCACTGCAGACGTAGATGCTTCAACCCCAGTACTAAATGCGGTAGTTGACTTTGCTACTGGTGAGGGCGATTTACCAATAATTAGTGGTACGACCGACCAAGCACCAGGCACTGAAGTGCTAGTTAAAGTGGTAGATAGCGAAAATGTAGTACAAGAGCTTACGGCTATAGTGCAAGCAGATAATACGTGGGCTGTGCAGGTTCCTCAATCATTAGCTGAGGGGACATTTAGCGTAACAGTTGACGTGTTAAGTGAGGTCGGTATTACTACCACGCAACTACTTACCGCAGTGGTGGATACAATATCGCCAACACTTGGCTTACAGGTTATTGGCACAACATCAGACTCCACGCCAATAATCCAAGGTACCAGTGATTTAATTAATGGTGTTGTTGAAATACAACTAGATGGCGGCACTGTACTAACTACTACAGTTGATGCTTTGGGAATATTTACACTTGAAGTTGATGCATTATCTGAAGGGCAACACGTTGCTAATGTGAGTATTACAGACGAAGCAGGTAATGTAGTAACTGATACGCTTGAATTTGTCGTTGATACGCTAGTACCAGTAGTTGGAATTTTACCATTGAGCATTAGCGATACCGATTTATTAACTATTTCAGGCACATCGGAAGAAGCACCAGGTACAGATATTGACGTAACAGTGGTTGATAGTAACGGTAATGAAACAGTATTTGATGCTGTAGTTGGTAGCGACGGCACGTGGTCTTTAGTAACAACTAGCTTATCAGATGGTGTATATGATGTGTATGCGAGTATTACTGATGCCGCAGGTAATACTGGGCAGTCAGCCATTGAACAAGTAACTATAGACACCATTCCACCAGCGTTAGAAATAGATGCATTAGGTGTACTTAATTCCCTAACACCAACAATTACTGGCTCTAGCGATGAGGAAGTAGGGAGTTTAATTACTGTAAATATCACTGACTCAACAGCCGCAGTACAAACAGTTACTACTACTGTTTTAGGAGATGGTACTTGGTCTGTCATTGCTCCTTTATTACCTGAAGGAGAAATTACAGTTGAGGCCATAAGTACCGATAGCGCTGGTAATACAACCACTGTAAATCAAATAGGTACTGTCAGTACAACCCTGCCAAGTTTGTTGATAAACCCAATAATTGATACAAGCGATACAACACCTACCATTAGCGGCACAACAGATGTATTAAATGGCAATGTAGAAGTCGTTATTACTGATAGCAGTGGTACCGCAACAACCTATAACACCACGGCTATAGCAGGTATATGGAGTTTAATACCTACAGTACCGTTAGCAGAGGGTGCTTTTACAGTCGATGCCACTGTTGAAAACTTGTCACTTACGAGTAGTACAAGTCTTGATGGCATTGTTGATTTAACACCACCAACAGTTGAAGTTGATCAATTACCTGTAACCAATAACCCGCTACCGACGATAACAGGTATAAGTGATGCACCAGCAGGTACCAATGTGAGTGTTGTTATTACTGATGCTAATAACGATTCACAAACTATTACCGCTCAAGTTGCAGGCAATGGCACATGGTCAGTAACAGCTACTACCGCACTGAGTGAAGGTAGTTTTAGCGCTACTGCGACAGTGAGTGACGCTGCAGGTAACTCATCAAGCGATACAATGGTGTCAAGCACAGACTACACTGCACCAACTATAGTGATAGACCCAATTACAGTAGGGCAAGATACAACGCCTACCATTACAGGCTCTGTAACCGGAAGCTATGCAGGTGCGGCTGTAATAGTTATGTTTACCGATTCTGCAGGTGCCACTCACAATGTTCAAACAACAGTTGAGCCTGATGGAACTTGGAGCGTGACCTCTACAGAAGTACTTCCTGAGGGTAACTACAGCGTTGATGTAAGCATTGCTGATGGTGCAGGTAATATCGGAGAAGGATCAGCAAGCAGTGCCGTTGATTCAGGAATCACAATCGATTCAGGATTGGTACTAACTATAGATCAAAACCCAGTTATAACAGGTACAGCCGCTCCTGGTGAGTCTGTAACTGTTACCTTTAGTGGCGCTACAGAGGCAACGGAAACAGTAACTGCTGATGCATCTGGTGAGTGGAGCGTAACAGCTAATACTACCTTAGCTGATGGGGCTTATACTGTAACAGCGGTAGCAACTGATACATCAGGTAATACAACTTCAAGCGGTAGTATATCTGGATTGGTTATTGATACTACACCACCTATAGTAAATGATTTTGAAGTTGATTATTTACTCGGTGGTATTACAGGACTTATAAAAATAGCTGTTATAGGTTTTCATGGCACTACAGATGCAGAGCCTGGTACCACAGTTACTTTAGATAACTCGCTACTATTAGGTATAAGCGTTGGAAACGAAACAACGAGAGTTCAAAGCGATGGAAGTTGGGCTTTCACAAGTGTAGATATAGATCTTTTGGCTTTAATAGGTAACGGCTTAAGAGATGTCAGAATTATATTTGAAGACGAAGTTGGTAATACCACAACTATTGATGGTGAAGGTACTGAAGTTGCTAGTATATCAACAGCAGGTTCAGCATCTAGCGACACAATCCCTGCATCATTTAGCGAAGAGTCGGCTCTAGGCGATACAATTCCTAATGAAGTTTCAAGCAACAACGTATTAAGTACTGAAACAATTGATTTAGGTAACTTGAGTGGTCTATCAACACCTGAGCAAACGGTGCAAATGAGTTCGGCAGAACCGCTTAATATTAATGACGTAATCATTAGCGAAGATGCAGAGCAGCTTATAGCGCTAAATACACTGGTTGAAGACGAAGGCTCTGCAATTGCTTATACCCCAGCCCAAAGCGGGGGAAGCATTGATACAGCAGCACCTGCGGTTGATGTACAAAATCAATCGGAGGAAATGATTAAACACTTAATTGAAAGTAGTAATAATCAAACGGATATTTAATATTAATAGAGCCCTCTTAATTATTTATTAAGGGGGCTACATTATTAAGAAAATTGATATTATTTATAACGAAATTTAAGAATAAAGGACATTAAAAAAGCCTTATTGATAAATCAATGAGGCTTTTTTAATGTAAAATTTTGGGCTTACGCTTTTAAATTACGAACCAGTTTACTCTCGGTATTTACAGACTTACCGGCTTGGTCGTAGGTCATTGACGTTGGTGCGCCAATTAATATCTCTTTTAATTGTTTAACACTAAGTTGCGCTTGACGGGCAGCATGAGCATTAACATTATTTTGTTTTTGGCATTGCGCAAGTTGAGTTTTAACTTGGCTTATTAGCTCAGATATTTCAGGATTTTGTGTATCGTTACTGGCAATTAGCTTACTTAGCTCTTTATCTAGAGTGCTTAGCTTAGTTAAAAAAGACATTTTTTGTTGGGTAATTTCTTTTAAACCAGCACCACGTCGTGAAGCAATAGCAGTAAGCTCGTCGTTTAATAGCGTATGCAAAGAATCTAAACAACTTACTTGTTGGTTTAGTTTTACGCTAATTAAACTATTATGATCAGCCATACACGTTAAACTCAAAATCAGCTAAGTTTTTAGCAAGCTTTTCACTGTCCACTTGATATTTACCTTCGGTTATTGCTTTTTTAAGCTCAGCAACTTTATCGCTATCAAAGCCAGACGATTGCTGTGCTTTATCTTGAAGCGTTTTTAATTGCTGCGCTTGCGGCGTCAAGCTTACAGAGTCACTTGCTGCTTTAGGCGAAGGTGTCTGCGTCGCTTGTGTATTTGCGTTATCTTTTTTTAAATCAACTTGTTGTTGCTTTGCATTTGTTAACGCATTAGCTTGTTGATTACTGCCATTAACTTGATTAACCATAATAATAAACCCGTATATTACCCAACTTATGCCATGTTATCGGCATATACGCAGGATACTTTAGTATAAATCTAAATTAAATATTCACCTGAACAGACTCTACACCATCTACTCTCGCATTTAAAACTTTACCTGACTTTTTGTTTTTTATTTGTATCTGTTCGCCCAAAGTACCGTCTTCTAAAGCAATACCTGTGGTTTTAATTCTAAGGCCTCTAAGGTTAGCGTAAATATTAACAGAGTCACCTTTACACACCATACAAATTTGGTTTAGTAATACTGGCATACCACTTCTAATATTTCGTTTACTTCTGCTGCCTATTAGCATTGTGGGGTCATCTAAGTACTGTATTCGTACAAAGTGAGTTGGTTTCATTTCAATACTTAAATGCGATTTAGTTATTACTTCACCGCGGGTTAAATTAGCAGTAGCAACAACAACTGGAGCCATTTCAACAACTCTTACATGAACATATTGAGCCCACGTTTGCGCATCATTGCACTTGGCTTGTAGGGTTACTTGGCGGTTAAATGGTGGCTCATCGGATGTTGATAATTCAAGCTCAGTATTACAGACACGATCAGGAATGCGACTATCTAAAGGCAGTGCACTTAATTGAATATTAGTATTTTGCAATGTACCAATCTGCTTAGCTATATAAGCAACGGCCATGTCCTGTAATAAATCTTTACTAAACACTTTAGCTTGCAAAGGGAATACAAAGCACAAGCTAGTAACAAAATAAAAAACACTGTATCTTCTGATTTTTTTTAACAAACTCATAATGTTTCGACTATGCTTATGGTTTCAAACAGGGTATAAATATTTTGCGTCAAAAAGTAGACGCACCCGCGATGTTATGTAGCTTTATAAATAGAAAGCAATTATCGTTCCGTATTATTTGTTTTCTTTAGGAGATTTGAATGGCAGGCATTTTAGACTCAGTAAACCAACGCACACAGTTGGTTGGGCAGAACCGCCTAGAATTACTTTTATTTAAGCTCAGAGGGCGTCAGCGTTTTGGTATTAATGTATTTAAAGTGAGAGAAGTGCTGCAATGCCCTCCACTAACAAGCATGCCAAAATCTAATCCGTATATTCGTGGTGTTGCACATATTCGTGGTCAAACTATTTCAGTAATTGATTTATCAATGGCTGTAGGTGGGCGCCCAATCGACAACATTAAAGACAGCTTCATAATTATTGCTGAATACAATCGCTCTGTGCAAGGGTTTTTAGTGGGCGGAGTTGAACGTATTGTAAATATGAATTGGGAAAAAATAATGCCACCGCCATCAGGTGCCGGACGTTATTCATATTTAACAGCAGTGACCGAAATCGAAAATGAATTAGTCGAAATTCTCGATGTAGAAAAAATTCTCAACGAAATTTGCCCAGTAAACACAGAAGTAAGTGCTGAAGTTGCACAAAGTGGCGATATTCAAAAAGATTTAGGCGAACGTATCGTATTTATTGCAGACGACTCTGCTGTTGCGCGTAATCAAGTTAAACGTGCCCTAGAGCCTTTAGGTGTGCAAACAGAGCTTGCCAAAAATGGTAAAGAAGCACTTATAAGATTAAAAGAAATAGCAGAGCTTGATTGTAAAAACGATATTACTGAGCGAGTAGCGTTACTTATCTCAGACGTTGAAATGCCAGAAATGGACGGCTATACCTTAACAGCTGAAATAAAAGCAGATCCCAAACTTGCACCTTTGCATGTTATTTTGCATACCTCTCTGAGTGGTGTTTTTAACCAGGCTATGATTGAAAAAGTCGGGGCAGATGACTTTATTGCTAAATTTAACCCAGACGAATTAGCAACAGCGGTTAAAAAGTGGGTTCATTGTGATTAACAAAAATAGGTGCTACTAACTTGAATAATAAAGATTTGCAGCAAAGTGAATACGACCAGTTTCGTTCGTTTTTAGAGCAGCAATGCGGCATTGTTTTAGGTGAAAACAAACAGTATTTAGTTAAAAGCCGACTTGCTCCGTTAATGACTCGATTTAATGTGGGATCTTTATCGGAGTTGGTTAGTAAAACTCTCGGGCCTCACGAGCGGCAATTAAGAGCCGCAGTGGTTGATGCAATGACCACAAACGAAACGTTGTGGTTTAGAGATCAATACCCGTTTGAGTTGCTCCAAAACAAGCTCTTCCCTGAGTTTAAAGACTTAAGAAGGCCTTTAAAAATTTGGTCTGCTGCCAGCTCATCAGGACAAGAACCCTATTCAATAGCTATGTCAGTAGCTGAATTTAATACTAAGCAACCTGGTGTGCTTCGTATGGGTGCACAAATTATTGGTACCGACATATCTAATACCATGCTTGATATGTGTAAAAATGCAGAATATGACGCGCTTGCACTTGCCAGAGGGTTATCTGCAGAGCGTCGTAAAAAGTTTTTTAAAGACAGCGGCAATGGTATGGCACAAGTAAACGATACAATAAAAAAACAAGTTAGTTTTAGGCACCTGAATTTGCTTGATTCTTACGCGTTAATGGGCAAATTTGATATTATTTTTTGCCGTAATGTACTTATTTACTTTGCGCCTGAAATAAAAGCTAAAATTATTAATCAGTTTGCACAAGCATTAAACCCAAAAGGGTACTTATTTTTAGGAGCGTCAGAGTCCCTAACTGGCCTAAGTACTGAATTTGATATGGTTAGATGCAACCCCGGTATCATTTACCAAAAGAAATAATTAAGCTAATTCATTTCCCTAAAACGACGCACCAAGCGTCGTTTTTCTATTTAGATACATAGTCTTATAAAAATATAACACTTCCTAATATTAATGGCTTATTTTTTGCTTTATTCATGGGTAAGTCAATTTTTTGGAGAAGGTTATGGCTATCAGTTTTGATAAAGCATTAGGTGTGCATCCGCAAGCCATGTTGATCCGTTCACAGCGAGCTGAATTAATTGCAACTAATATAGCTAACGCTGATACGCCTGGCTATAAAGCAAAAGATATTGATTTTGCCTCTGCATTAAAAGCGGCAAGGTCAACCCAGCAAAGCGGCAATACTATGGTAAGAACTAATGATAAACACATTGGTGGAGGTACTCATAGTATGGGAAGTTCAGAATCATTTCGTTTGCCAAATCAATCAGATACAGGTGATGGTAACTCGGTTGATATACAAGTGGAACGAAACTTGTATACACAGAATGCTATGGAGTATCAGGCCAGCTTGCAATTTTTAAGCGGCAAATTTAAAGGCCTGAATAAAGCTCTCGGTAGTCAAGGATAAAAATTATGAGTTTATATAATGTTTTCGATATTGCAGGTTCGGGTATGAGCGCACAAAACGTTCGCTTAAATACTACAGCTAGTAATATTTCTAATGCTAATACCATTAGTTCATCTCAAGACAAAACGTACCGAGCGCGCCAACCTGTATTTGCGGCTGAACTAACAAAGGCTTCAGCATCAGTAAGTAACCAACAGGGCTCCGCAGTTGGTGTGAAAGTTTTGGGCATTGTTGAAAGTAATGCACCATTACAAATTGAATATAACCCAAACCATCCAAGTGCGGATGAAAATGGCTATATCTATAAACCCAACGTCAATGTTGTAGAGGAGATGGCAAATATGATTTCTGCCTCTCGTTCTTACCAAACAAACGTGCAAGTTGCTGATGCAGCAAAGCAAATGCTAAGTAAAACACTGTTGCTAGGGCAGCGGTAACCGAGGGTAGGTTATGAGTAACGATATTAGTACATCTTCATCCTATTTAGACTCTATACGCTGGCAAGAATCGCAAGTAGCGACCAGTGATAATGAGAGTGATGCGTTAACACAAGAAGACTTTTTCTCTTTGTTAACTCAGCAATTATCGTTTCAAGATCCCAGTAACCCTGCGGATAACGATCAAATGATTGCTCAAATGACTAGTTTCACAATGGCGCAAGGCATCAGCGATTTAAATTCAAATTTTGATAGCTTAGCGTCTTCTATGACATCAAATTCAGCATTGCAAGCATCAACACTTGTTGGCAAGCAAGCTTTACTTGAGTCAAACACCCTGGATTTAAATGAAACGGGTGATGCCAGAGGCTCTGCAGTGGCAGAAGAAGCCGTTGATAACTTAAAAATTAAAGTGACAGATGCATCAGGTCAGCTAGTAAGAACTATTGATATGGGTTCTCAATCAGCAGGTGCAGTACGTTTTGCGTGGGATGGCAAAAATGAAGCCGGTGAGCGTTTACCTGAAGGTGAATACTCAGTAACCGCCGAAGGAAGTACTGACGGCGAATTTTCAAGCTTGCCCATTGCTACATTCAAGAACATTGAAAGCGTTAATATTAATGGCTCAAGTGGCATTATTATTAACACTAAAGAAGGTGCGGTTAGGCTGACAGATGTAGCAGAAATCGCGTAATGAATTTTAGTATTTTTCGCCTGCTAGCAGGCCACAGACTAACAGGTTAGAGGTGAATTATGAGCTTCAATATTGCATTAACCGGCCTTGCTGCCGCGCAAAAAGATTTAGACGTAACGGCAAATAATATTGCAAACGTTAATACCACAGGTTTTAAAGAGTCACGCGCTGAGTTTGCCGATGTTTACGCTTCATCAGTATTTAGCTCTGGTAAGACTAAAAATGGTGACGGTGTGCAAACAACCATGGTTGCGCAGCAGTTTCATCAAGGCTCACTACAATTTACAAATAACTCACTTGATTTAGCAATCACTGGTGAAGGTTATTTTGCGATGACCGACGATTTATCTTCGCAAGATTTAACATATACACGTGCAGGTGCATTTAAGCTTAACCAAGATAACTTTATGGTTGACGCAAAAGGTAACTTTTTACAAGCATTCCCAGTTGATTCATCTACAGGTGATACAACGTCGGTAAGTTTGAGCACAACTGATCCAATTCAAATCCCTGATTCGTCTGGTTCACCTCGCGCAACAGAAAATGTATTTTTGTCGTTTAACTTAGATGCAACGGCGGATCCAACAGGTCTAGATTTTGACCCTGCTTCTAGTGGTACTTATAACTCATCTACGTCAACAACGGTATATGATTCACTAGGTGAACCACATATTTTACAATACTTTTTTGCTAAAGAAGATGATGCCGCAGCAGGTGGTACAGATAACAGTTGGGAAGTATACGCAACACTCGATGGCAAAGTAGTTGATGGCACAACTGGTGGAGAACAAACAACGACACCTTATACACCACTAACTACCCTAGGTTTTAACTCAAGTGGTTTACCATCAACAACAGGTGGTGTGGCAAATACAAATACAACCACTTTTGATGAAATACTACTGCCAGCGGGTTCTGGTGCTGGTTTATCAACATTACTAGACAATGGTGCAACTTTCCCAGGTACTGGTATTGAGCTTAACTGGCGCGACGAAAATAACACGGCAGGACGTATCCCAACTCAGTATTCAAGTGGTTTTGAAGTAAAAGCACTCGATCAAGATGGTTCAACGGTAGGCCGTTTAGCCGGAATTGATATAGGCACAGACGGTAAAATTGTCGCTTCTTACAGTAATGGTGACTCAACATTTTTAGGCCAAGTGGCTATGGTACGTTTTCCAAATTCACAAGGGTTATCACAAGTGGGTGATACAAGCTGGAAGCAAAGTATTGATTCAGGTGAACCTGTAGCGGGTGAAGCTGGTTCGGGTACATTTGGTGGAATTAACTCATCAGCGCTTGAGCAATCAAATACAAACCTTACTAATGAACTAGTAGACTTAATTACTGCACAGCGTAATTACCAAGCAAACTCACGTGCGCTTGAAGTTAACTCAACTATTCAGCAAAGTATTTTGCAGATTCGATAAGCTAAACCCCATTAAATATATTAGGCTGCATTTTTGCAGCCTTTTTTATAAGTCCTCTTTGCAAGCCCTTCTAAATACCTCTCAATGTTGCGTCAAATTTAATCTGGCATCTATTTTGCATTTGTAAGTTCAGAGATTTTTTATGTGAGTCGATACTATGGACAAAATGGTCTACATTGCGGCCTCTGGCGCTAAGCAAAGCCTACAAGGGCTTGCTTTAAAAGCCAATAATTTGGCAAATGCAAATACAACGGGTTTTAAAGCTGACTTTGCGCAAGCACGTTCTATGCAAGCGTTTGGCGAAGGTTTGCCTACACGTGTATTTTCAATGCAAGAGCGTCCGGGTTCAAACATGGTATCGGGGGGCATTGTTCAAACCGGGCGAGACTTAGATATCGCGATGAGCGATAACGCATGGCTTGCAGTGCAAGATGCCTCCGGTAATGAAGCTTATACAAAAGTGGGTACGTTAAACATTACTGCTCAAGGCATGCTCGTAACCAGCCACGGTCGTCAAGTTATTGGCGAAGGGGGACCTGTTATTTTACCCGTTCCAGTCGAAAAAATAGGGTTTAGCCAAGATGGCGCTATTCAAGTTCGACCGCAAGGCGCTCCCGCTAACTTTTTAGAAGAAATAGACACGCTTAGAGTGGTAGAAGCAAATAGCTCACAGCTCGAAAAAGGTAACGATGGTTTATTTAGACCAAAAGCAAATGTAACAGTAGATACCTCTGCCAATGTAAAAGTTTTAAGTGGTTCGCTTGAAATGTCAAATGTGAACCCTGTTCACGAAATGGTCGACATGATAAGCCACCAGCGCCAATTTGAATTACAAGTGAAATTAATGAAAACAGCTGAAGAAATTGACGAGCGTCAAGATCAGTTATTACGCATAGTTTAACTTTAAAATGAGGACACGATTATGAATCCAGCATTGTGGATCAGTAAAACTGGGCTAGACGCTCAACAAACCGATATATCGGTTATCTCAAATAACTTAGCGAATGCGAGTACTGTAGGTTACAAAAAAAGCCGCGCTATATTTGAAGATTTACTTTATCAAAATATTAATCAACCAGGTGGTCGTTCATCGCAAGATACCGAAATGCCATCGGGCCTAATGCTAGGTGCGGGTGCTAAAGTTGTAGCTAACCAAAAAGAGTTTACGCAAGGCAACATGTTGACCACCGAAAACTCACTAGATTGGATGATTTCTGGTGAAGGTTTTTTTGAAGTACTGCAACCAGATGGCAATATTGCTTACTCGCGCAACGGTCAGTTTACTACTGATGGCGATGGCCGAATTGTAACATCGGGCGCTGGTTATGTTATTCAGCCAGAAATGAATGTACCTGATGATGCGCAATCAATTACGGTTTCGCAAGACGGCGAAGTATCTGTGCGTGTTGCAGGTCAAGCCGATAACGTGGTCATTGGTCAGCTGACTATTAGTGACTTTATTAATCCGTCGGGTCTTGAGCCAATCGGTCAAAATCTTTATACCGAAACCGCTGTAAGTGGTGCGCCGGTACAAGGTAACCCGGGTGTTGAAGGGTTAGGTAGCATTATTCAAGGCTCACTCGAAACTTCAAACGTAAATGTAACTGAAGAGCTAGTAAATCTAATAGAAACTCAGCGTATTTACGAAATGAACTCAAAAGTAATTTCGGCCGTTGACGAAATGATGAGTTATATCAATCAACAGCTTTAATAGAGTAGGGGGAATTATGCGTAATATTATTTTATTTACAGCGGGCACATTATTTTTAAGTGGCTGTATGTCTACGCAAAATAGTGAAGTAGTGCAGGACGACCCTTACTACGCACCTATGTACCCCGAGCCTATTTTAGAGCCGCTGGTAGCCACAGGTTCATTGTTTAATACTCATACATCAAACGACTTATATTCTGATAAAAAAGCGCTACGTACTGGCGATATAATTACGGTTAAATTGCAAGAGTCTACTCAAGCAACAAAAGCCGCTAAAACAGAAACAGACAAAGAAACCGACGCAAGCTTAGACCCCGTTATTGGATTAGGTGGTCTACCTGTAAATATAGGTGGCGATAGTATTCAGTTTGGTATTGGTAGTGATTCGTCGTTTACAGGCGATTCAAAATCAAACCAATCAAACAGCTTAGTGGGCGATATTTCGGTTAATGTAATGCGCGTTTTACCTAACGGTAATTTAGTTATACGCGGCGAAAAATGGCTAACGCTTAATACCGGCGAAGAGTTTATTCGTTTAGAAGGGCTAGTACGCCCTCAAGACGTAAGCGCCGATAATACGGTTGAATCAAATCGTATTGCTAATGCACGTATTCAATACTCAGGTAAAGGGCAAACGCAAGAAGCGCAAAGTCCTGGTTGGCTTACACGTTTCTTTAGCAGTTCGCTGTTTCCATTTTAGAGGGTAACAACATGAATAGCCTTAAAGCTTTATGTTTAGTTGTGTTATTAGGTTGGCAGTTTACTGCCAGTGCTGAGCGCATAAAAGATGTGTCTATGGTTGAAGGCGTACGCTCTAACCAATTAGTTGGTTATGGCTTAGTGGTTGGCTTGCCGGGCACTGGCGAGCAAAACTCATATACACAACAAAGTTTTAGAGGCATGTTGAACAGCTTTGGTATTACGCTACCTTCAACTCAAAGTCCTAAAATTAAAAATGTTGCCGCTGTTGCTGTGCATGCAGAATTACCCGCATTTAGAAAGCCCGGGCAAACAATAGATATTACGGTTTCTTCCATTGGTAGTGCAGGCAGTTTACGTGGTGGCACTTTATTACAAACTTTTTTAAAGGGTGTAGACGGTAACGTGTATGCAATTGCACAAGGTAGTTTAATTGTGGGAGGCCTAGGCGTAGAGGGCCTTGATGGAAGTAGAGTCGTAATTAATACTCCTACAGTTGGACGAATTCCCAATGGCGCAACAGTTGAACGCACCGTAGAAAGCCCGTTTATGCAAGGCGATTACATTACCTTCAACTTAAACCGCCCAGACTTTACAACGGCAAAACGCCTAGAAAAAACAATTAATGACTTAGTCGGCCCAAATAGCGCACAAGCAATTGATTCTGTTTCTATTCGTGTCATAGCACCACGCGATGCATCCCAGCGTGTATCGTACTTATCAACACTCGAAAACTTAGAATTTAAGCCAGCTGACATGGCCGCTAAAATTATAGTTAACTCGCGTACAGGTACTATTGTTATTGGTAAAAATGTAACCCTACAGCCTGCTGCAGTGACCCATGGCGGTTTAACAGTCACCATTGCTGAGCAGCAAAATGTAGTGCAGCCAAATCCGCTAGCAAACGGTGATACAGTTGTCACGCAGCAAAGTATTATTGATGTAAACCAAGACGACTCGCGCGCTTTTGTATTTAACCCAGGGGTAAGTCTTGACGATTTAGTTCGCGCAATTAACGAAGTAGGCGCAGCGCCTGGTGACTTAATGGCTATTTTAGAAGCGCTAAAAGAAGCGGGCGCAATTAATGGTCAGTTGATCGTTATTTAAAAACTAAAGCAAGTAACGTGTCACTCAAAGCTCTATATCTATTAAACAAAGATCTAGAGCTCTTTTATTTACAGTAACTTAAAATTATTATTTTTATCTTCCTTGTTTTATCGGTAGTGGCTCAATTTTTGCATTTTTAACTACATTATTCATTTTGTGTCAAAAAGCCGATGGAAACTAATCACCTCGATAAACAAAACTTTTTTGATTTAGGCAACTTAGATTCACTTCGTAAAGAAGCCTTAACGAGTGGCGATGCATCAACTGATGCTTCCAAAGCTGCGCTCAAAAAAGCGGCCGCACAATTTGAAGCTATTTTTACGCAAATGTTGCTCAAAGGAATGCGCAAAGCTAACGAAGCATTTGAAGATAAAGACAGTCCATTTAATTCAAGTGGCGTAAAGTTTTTTGAAGAAATGCACGATCAGCAACTTTCTACAGAGCTTTCATCAAATGGCTCGTTAGGCCTTGCCGATTTAATTGTTCAGCAGTTATCGCCTGAGTCTAAAAACTTTATGCCAGGCTCTGTGCTTAGAACAACCAACGATATTTTTAGCGATACGCAAGTCGGTTCCGCTCTTCCTCATGAGCAAAAAAATAAGCAACCCGATCTTATCGTTAAGAGTACTAAAGCCGATATTGCTGAGCCTAAAGTCGATACTGCAGAGTCTAAAACCGATAGCCCAACATTTAAAAATGCAGAAGAGTTTGTAAGTTCAGTGTGGGAACACGCTAAAACTGCAGCGCAAAAAATTGGTTTAAACCCAGCGGTAATGGTTGCACAAGCGGCACTTGAAACCGGTTGGGGTAAACACATTATTAATAAAAGTGACGGTGGCAGCTCAAATAACTTATTTAATATTAAGTCGGATAAAAGCTGGGAAGGCGATAAAGCAAGCAAAGTAACGCTTGAGTTTGAGCAAGGCACACCCGTTAAAAAACAAGCCAGCTTTAGAGCCTACGATTCAATTAAAGATAGCGTGAACGACTTTGTTGATTTTTTAACGCAAAACCCACGCTACAAAGAAGCATTACAAAATACAGCAAAACCAAATGACTTTTTAGATTCATTACAAAAAGCAGGTTATGCAACCGATCCAAATTATGCCAGCAAAATAAAAAAAGTGCTCAATAGCAGTCAGCTAAAAGACATTGCGGCAAACGTGATCCGCCAAGGAGTAGAGTAACATGTCGTTTAATTTATTAAACATTGCCAGTTCTGGGGTTAGAGCAAGCTCGGAGCTATTGCAAACGACAAGTAAAAATATTGCCAATGTAAATACCGTAGGCTACGTACGTGAGCGTACTGAATTTACCACTATGGTTGATAACCAAGTAGGGCGAGGCGAAACATACCGATTACTAAACGAGTTTGCTCAGTCACAGCTAAATCGTGACACCTCTAATAAATCGTTTTTCGATCAGTTTATTACTGAGGCAAATAGAGTTGATACTATTTTTTCTGAAGAGTCGAACAACCTTTCGACCGGAATTAACTCTTTATTTAATAACGTGCAAGAAGCGCTAAATCAACCGTCATCTACCGTTGCCCGCTCATTAGTAATGACAGATGCGCAAAGCTTAATTGATCAAATGGATAGGCTTTCGGGCATCGTGCTTGATCAAAAAAGTGTAGTGAACGAGCAGCTCGAAATATTTTCAGATGAAGCAAACTCACTAATTCAAAGTATTAGTACGCTAAATCAAAATATTGCGGCAGTTAATGGCACTAATAATGCCGCAGATGCAAGCTCTACCTATAACGAACGCGATAAAGCAATACGCGACTTATCAGAGCTAATAGACATAGAAACGCTTGATGGTCCAAATGGCGAAAAACTCGTTTTTATGGGCACAGGTGAAGCGGTTGTTATGCAAAATGGCGCATTTAACTTATTTTCGATGACGGGCGACCCCGATCCTAATTTTAAAGAATTCACGCTTGACGTTAATGGTGGCAAAGCAGTGCCGCTTGAAGTTGATGTAAGTAAACTTAAAGGCAAAATTGGCGGCTTACTCGCTTTTAGAGATGACATATTAGTCCCTGCTCAAAACCAAATTGGTCAAATGGGCTTAGCGATAGCCGACGCATTTAACGAGCAAAACAAATTGGGTATGGATGCAACAGGTCAGCTGGGTGGTAATATTTTTAATATTCCTACCGTTGGCGCTTATGCGTATCAAGCTAACACAGGTACTGCCGGTATGACTGCAACAGTAGAGCCAGGTAAGGGCAGTGAACTTCCTGCCAGTGACTTTATTATTACTTATACAGCTAATGCTAATGAAGTAAGTATTCAGCCTATAGATAACAAAGGGGATCCGCTGGGACAGCCTTCACTTGCTGATATATCGACAGGTGTTATTGATTCATCGACTATAACCTCAGGCGAATCATTTGGTCTTCAAGTAAATGTATCTGGGGCAGGTGTTGAGGGTGATCAGTTTCAAATAAAGCTTAATTCAGATGCCGCTTCAAGTATTACACTTGCAACAGGGCGCGCAGAAGATTTAGCACTAGCATCGCCTATTCGTACTGCTAACGATTTAAATAATATAGGTACCGCTACTATTTCAGCGGGAGAAGTAACAAGTGTTACCTCCGGTGGATTTACTTCAACACCAAGCTTAACAAACGGTGAAATAACGCTTGTTAAAACAGGTAATGCTAACGAATATCAAATTACAGATAATAGCGGAACGAGTACTTTTACTATTACGCCTCCTGCAAAAGGAATGTTATCGCAAGCGGGTGCTCCATTTGATACCTACGGATTCGATTTTGATATAGAAGGTACACCAGCAACAGGCGACACCTTTACACTTGAGTTTAACGAAGGCGGCTTTGATGATAACCGTAATGGTTTAAAATTAGCTGATTTACAAAATGGTGAGTTAGTCCGTTTAAATGTAGAAACAACAGCAACGGCCGACAACCATAAAACGTTCAACCAAGCTTATTCAGGATTAGTGAGTGATATAGGTGTTATAACTGGCCAAGCAATCACAAGCGGTAGTGCGTTTAATGCATTAGCAGAGCAGTCTGAGGCATGGTACGAGTCGTTATCGGGTGTAAACCTTGATGAAGAGGCCGCAAATTTACTGCGTTTTCAACAATCATACTCAGCATCAGCACAAGTTTTAGCAGCAGCTCAAGAAATTTTTGACACCTTATTAAATGCGGCGAGGTAATTATGCGTTTATCAAATAATTTAATGTACCAAAACAACATAAATAAAATACTCGACAACCAACAAGGTGTTGCAAATGCTCAAGAGCGAGTAACAACAGGTGAAAAGTATTTAACCACCTCAGAAGCGCCAGCTGCTATTTCGCAAGCTATGCTGTATTCAAATAAAATACAAACTAATGAGCAATACACTAAAAATATTGATCAGCTTAGTAATAGATTAAATAGTGAAGAAACTATATTAGAAAGTATTAACTATGCTATACAAAAAGCACAAACATTAACAATTCAAGCAGGTAACGGAGCATTAAGTAAGTCTGATTTAAGTTCTATAGCTTCAGAATTAGAAGGGATACAAAGTAGTATACTTGACCTAATGAATACCCGTTTAGAAGATGGGAAATTTATATTTTCAGGTTACCAAGACAATACGCAACCATATCAGTTTGACTCAGTTGCAGAAAAATACACTTATAATGGCGACCAAGGTCAGCACCAAATAACTATAGCTGAAGGTGTATCAATTAAATCAAGCGATAACGGCTTTGATACGTTTGAAAAGATTGATGCGCGGTTAAACGTACAATCTAACACGGCAAGTGTTTCAGGCTCTATTACAGCGGCAAGTGTATATGTTGACGGCCAAGCTGAGTTTGATAAATTTCATCAAGCAAATTACAACGCAGACCCAGCAGCTTCGGCAACAGCAAATACATATAGTGTATTAGTAAGCCCAGGTGCTACAGCAACAGATCCACAAACCTACGAAATATACCGAGACGGCGCAGCACTAACCCCCGCAGTAACTGGCGAAGTTAACGATGATACAATTGAATACGCAGGTATGACGATTGAATTAGAAGGCAGTGCGCCTGGACAACTAGATATTAGCCTTGAAAAACCAGGCAAAGAAAACGTACTTAATACACTACAAGCACTTATTGCAGGCCTTAACGATGGCACACTTGAAGGTGATGACTTTCAACAAGTACTTGCTGATGGAGTTGTACAACTGCAGAATGCTGGTGAACAAGTTGTATTTACCCAAGCAAATTTAGGCGGGCGGCTAAATGTAGTCGATAGAATTACAGCTTCAAACTTGTCGATTGACATACAAAATAAAAGTAATCGCTCTAACTTAGTAGAAGTTGATATGGTTGAAGCAATTAGCGAATTGACCAAGCAAGAAACTGCATTGCAAGCATCGCAGGCAACTTTTGGGCGTTTATCCAACCTTTCATTGTTTGATTATTTGTAAATTCCGTTATTAGAGTTATTAGCTTACTAAAGGTAATAACTTGCCTCCTCGCATATAAAAACAAGTGAAAGTGAGCGGCAAAAATATGTCACTTACTAATAACTCTCTTATGAAAGTATGTTTATTCAAATACATTCTACTGCCTTTCCGGATAAATCAATTAAAAACAATCACTTAATTTTTTTTTGTTAGTTGGCATGACTCATGCATTTAAACTAACAAAGATAAACTACAAATAGTGGTTCCTGCTTAAAGCATATAGAACCGCACCTTAACACTAGGAGATGGTAAAATGGCCTTAACAGTAAACTCAAATATTGCTTCGATAAACTCTCAAAGAAATTTAGCAAACTCGACGAATGACCTTAGTACTTCGTTTGAAAGATTATCATCAGGTTTGCGTGTAAACAGCGCAAAAGATGATGCCGCTGGTTTGCAAATTGGTTCTCGTTTAACTACTCAGGTAAATGGTTTAAATCAGGCTGCTAGAAATGCAAACGATGGTATATCAATATCACAGACTGCTGAAGGAGCTCTTGATGAAACAACAAGTATGTTGCAGCGTATGCGTGTTTTATCAATTCAATCAGCTAACGGCTCTAATAGCGATGATGATAGAGCTGCTCTACAGAAAGAATTTGTCCAATTACAGGAAGAAATGGACAGAATAGCTGAAACAACGACATTTGGTGGAGTAAACGTTCTAAATGGTACTTATTCTGCTGAGTTTCAGGTTGGTGCAGATGCAAACCAAACCATTTCAGTTTCAATTGCTACAAGTATGGGGGCTACAGGATTGGGAGTTAACGCTGACACTATCTCGACAGCGGCCGGAGCACAAACAGCGATTGATAGTATAGATGATGCATTAAAAATTGTTAATGATGTTAGGGCTGATTTAGGTGCCAAACAAAATCGTTTTAGTTCTACAATTCGAAATTTAAGTAATGTTGCAGAAAATGTATCAGCTTCTAGATCGCGCATTATGGATGCCGATTTTGCTGCGGAAAGTGCTAGTTTGGCTCGAAATCAAGTATTGCAACAAGCATCAAGTACTATACTTGCTCAGGCAAATCAGCAGCCTCAGATTGCATTATCATTATTACAGTAACCATTGTCTTCTAATTAAAGCTAGGTTTCACCTAGCTTTAAAGCTTTAGAAAATAAAAATGAAAAATAAAGCTAAAAAACATTAAAGTAAATAAATCTAGCGCCGATAACTTAATTGAATCAGGAATCACAGAGCAAAATACGTTTAACGTTAAGCTTGATTCCCATCTAGTTAAATTATTAGGAGGCTATCATGGCTTTAAGCGTAAATACAAATGTAATGTCATTAAACTCACAACGTAACTTATCAAACTCTACAAACGAATTATCTACGTCATTCCAACGTCTATCTTCTGGTTTACGTGTAAACAGCTCTGCTGACGATGCAGCTGGTTTACAAATAGGTTCTCGCTTAGAGTCTCAAATGAAAGGGTTAGACCAAGCTGGACGTAATGCAAATGATGGTATTTCAATAGCTCAAACTGCTGAGGGGGCATTGGAAGAAACAACAAACATGCTACAACGTATGCGTGTTTTATCAATTCAATCAGCTAACGGCTCTAATAGCGCTGATGATAGAGCAGCTCTTCAAAAAGAGTTTACTCAATTAAATGAAGAGATTACTCGAGTTGCAGATACTACAACGTTTGGTGGTGTAAATGTATTAAACGGTACGTTCACTGCTGATTTCCAAGTTGGAGCTGAAGCTAATCAAGTAATTGAAATAAAAATTAGTACTGATATGGATGCTGCGGGCTTAAAAACTACTTCACTTGTAATTAGTACGGCTTCGCAAGCTCAAGAAGCAATCACTGCTTTAGATGCATCTTTGAAAACAGTAAACGATATACGTGCAGACTTGGGTGCGAAACAGAATCGTTTCAGTTCTACAATTCGTAATTTGTCTAATGTATCTGAAAATGTATCTGCGTCACGATCTCGTATTATGGATGCTGACTTTGCAGCGGAAAGTGCCAGTCTTGCTCGAAACCAAGTATTACAGCAGGCATCAAGCTCTATGTTAGCGCAAGCTAACCAACAGCCACAGATTGCTTTGTCTCTTTTATAAAAAAGCTTATTTAAGAAAAGCTTTGTATACTGGAGACATCTGGTAGGCAAAGCTTTTTTTTTGGGAGAAATTAAATGGAGTCAAATAGCGCTGATTTAAACAAACAGAACTTAAATATCAATTTAACTTCTGTTTTAAGTGAAGGGCGGAAACTCACTTTAAATGCCAGTGATGAAAAATTAGAGCAAGAGGTTCAGGTTAGTTCTGGTGAACTTATTTCGGTACAAAGTTTGCATGAGTCAGTTCTAAAAATAGAATCACTCTCTCAACTTCAATCTAAACAGTTTGAGTTTAACATTCATGAAGAATCTAAAAAATCATTTGTTGTAGTGACCGACTCTGAGACAAATGAAATTATACGTCAAATACCAAGTGAAGAAGTGCTGGAGCTAGCAAGCAAAATAGATAAATTACAGGAAGAGATTTTTGGAACTTCGCTAGGTTTACTTTTTGACCAAGAAATTTAGGGGTTAAATTATGGCTAGTATTACATCTGCAGGGGTAGGTTCAGGTTTAGATCTTGAGTCTATAATTGAAGTAACTGTTCAAGCTGAAAGCGCAGTTAAGACAAATCAACTCAACGCTCGTGAAATAAATTACACAACAGAGCTTTCAGGTGTTGGAACTTTTAAAGCCGCCCTCGATACATTTAATGATGCACTTGCTAAACTTGGCGATGATGATACGTACAATTCTAGGCTTGTATCATTTGGTAATGGTGTAGAGGAGTCAGAGCAAGCATTTGAAGTAGAAGTAGGCAGCTCTATGCAATCTGGAGACTTTTCTGTCGAAGTGTTGCAATTAGCAAAGGGCTCTAAATTACAATCTGTAGCATTAGGAGCTTCCAATAGCACTATTGGAACTGGTAATTTAACGTTTAATGCAGGTGGTTCTGAATTTACAGTAAATATAGAAAGCGCAGATACCCTCGAAGATATAAGAAATAAAATAAATAAAGAGAGCGAAAACTTTGGTGTTAGTGCGAATATAGTAAATAGTGACTCTGGCGCAGTTTTAACATTTAGCTCTTCCATCTCTGGTGACGGTAATACACTTACAGTTACATCAGATGATGATTCACTTGCAGCCATAGCAACGAGCTCTCCTAGTGGTAGTTCAAGCATGATTATTCAACAACAATCACAGGATGCAAAGGCATTAATTAACGACCAGGCTATAAGTAGCTCCACTAATGAATTAAGTGATAAAATACAAGGTACTACAATAACTCTTAAATCAGTAACTACTCAACCCCAAGAGTTTAGTGTTTCTGTCGATGAAGATGTAGTAAAAGAGGGTTTGCAAGAGTTTGTTGATGCTTATAATGTTCTTAAAGGACAGTTAGATACAGTGTCAAATGCTTCATCTGGGTCTTTGGCATCAGACAGCACCGTTAGAACTGTGGAACAACAATTGCAAAGAATGTTTACTAATGATCTAGGTGGTACTACAGAGATACAGTCATTGTTAGAAATAGGTATTAACTTTAACCGTGAAGGTGAGATGGAAATATCATCATTAGGTATTGGCACATTACAAAGTGGTGAAGAGTTACTAAATAGTACGATCTCTGATAGGTATAGCTCATTACAAAGTTTTTTTAGCAGTGATGATGGTCTAGTAAATAAGGTCGATAGCTTAATTGAACTTTACACCGGTAGTGGTGGATCTTTATTAAAAAGAGAAGAAAGCCTTAATGTGTCTTTAGAAAAAGTTGAAACAGACAGAGAAACTTTGAGTGAAAGACTTATAAACCTTGAAGCATCACTACGAAGCCAGTATGCGTCTTTAGATAGCATAATTGCACAATACCAAACTTCTAGCTCTTATATATCAAGTATATTAACAAGTGTATCAAGTGATAATTAATAGGAATAATATGAACTTACGTGTAAACACCTATAAAAAAGCTCAAAAAGAACTTTCTCTTTCAGAAGCCAATCCTCATCAAGTTATTCAAATTTTGATGAGAGAGTTTTTAACTCAAGTATATCAGGCTAAAGTTTTTATTCAGCGTTCAGATATTGAGTCTAGAAATAATAGTATTAAAAAAGCAATTGGTATTATAGGTGGATTAAAAGGAGGATTAAATTTAAAGCAAGGTGGTGATATAGCTGATAACTTAAATGCTCTTTATGATTATTTAGTTATTAGATTATCAGAAGCGAATACACAAAATTCGATAGATATTTTAGATGAAATAAAGGAGCTGTTTTCGCCCATAAAAGAAGCTTGGGATGGTATTACAGAGGAAGACAAACAAAAAGGTTTTGCACTTTTAGAGCAAAGTGGTTTGTAAGTGGATAAGTCTCTCAATTATAAGGCGATGCAGCTTAGTGAGTGCCTAAAAAACTTACTTAAAGAAGAGTGCTCTATGATAAAGGCTGAAGACTATAGCGGTTTAGCAGAGGTTATCAAACAGAAAAACAACTTGTTAGCCGAATTACTTGAGCTATCCAGTAGTCTCGAACCAGAAAGTAAGGCGTTTGTCAGTAAGTTTATGGTGCAGTTCCAAGCAGAAACTCAAAAGCATTATGACTTGTTAGGTGATGAAAAAGTAAGGCTGCATATGTTACTTATCTCAATGCAAAAAAAGAAAAAACAGCTAAAAGCTTACTCAATAGTTAAGGAAGCGAGTAATTATGAATGACCTAACATTGGCTATAAATGAAAAGTTAGATGAACTTGAGCGCTATCAATCATTTTTACAGACACAGATTGAAAATAGAAAAAAATACGAGGCTAAATTAAAAGATTTTATAAGGCCTGATTTTGATTTAGAAAAAATGTTTCAATCTAATATGTTAGCTTTTGAGGCTATTTATCCTGATATTTACAATACTTTTTTAAATTATCAGCTCTCCCGCTTTGAGTTGCATATGGAAGACGGAAAAGTTAATGTTTATGACACTAAAGAAAAAATAAACCTATATAAACATGATATTTATCAAGATTCATATGTACAGTATTTAAGCTTTCAAGATAACCCAGTTGTGCTAACTAACAAGTTTTCTGTCCGCGAAAAAATCAGTGATGGATTTATTCATAGTCATTTTTTAAATGAGCTTGCTATTAATTTAAAACAGCAGAACGAGCAAAAGAAAAGTAATCGACTACCTAAGGTTTTGCCAACTTTAATGCTAATGGGAATAGGTTGCGGTTATCATATTCACTCTATCTTAAGTGACCATATAGTGAAAAAGCTCTATATTTATGAGCCTCATATTGATCTTCTTTATTTAAGCTTATTTTTAACTGATTGGTCGCACATTTTTGAGCAGCTTAATGTAAATAATACTGAATTGCATTTTAGCGTTGGTGAGTTTGATACTGAACTGGGTATTACAAAAGAGGTAGAGTCAGTATTTCAAAGGTTTGGCCGCTTTTTTTCAGGATACAGTTTTTTATATAAACACTATCATGACGATTACCTAGATCGTGTTGCAAAACAGCTATCGCAACAATTTGTTGGTAATATATTAGGGTTCGGGTTCTACGATGACTCAATACTAAGCATAGATAATTTTTCTAGAAATTTTAATGTGCCTTTTCTTAAAGCTGACGGTTTAGATGAGTTAAAGAATATTCCTGTATATCTAATTGCAAATGGGCCATCGCTAGATGCAGATATAAAATGGCTTATAGAGCATCAAGATAACGCAATTATTATAAGCTGTGGCACGGCACTCAGTGCTTTGCATCAATATGGATTAAAGCCAGACTTCCATTGTGAGATGGAACGTTGCCAGGTAACACATGATGTATTGACTTCTTTTTACGATAAAGAGTTTTTTAGTGGTATTACCCTTTTAGCTTTAAATACTGTTTTACCTTCTGTGTTTGCTATGTTTGAAGATAAAGTACAAGGTGTGAAGTGGGGGGAAGCGAGTAGTAAAATTTTTGTACAAGGTCTAGGGTCTCAAGAAAAACCGGCTTTACTAGTAAATTGTAATCCAACAGTAAGTAATTGTGCGTTGGCTTTCTGTGAAAAAATAGGTTTTACCGATATTACTCTATTTGGTGTTGATATGGGTTACAAATCCGAACAGCATCATTCTAAAAATAGTGTTTATTATGATGGAGAACAAGATTCAGGTTTGTATACGCATAAAGCAAAGCACAAATTAAAAAGCAATTTTGAATCAGGTATTTTCGTTGAAACAGATGAAATTTTTAAGTATTCTCACTCAGTACTTGAAAGAACCTTAGCGCAAAATAAACATCTACAGGTGAGAAACTGCAGTGATGGTGCATACATTGAAGGTACTGTGCCTACACGGACAAGCTCTTTGATTAGTAGTCCAATTGAAAATAAAAGCACACTTGTTGCGCATATTGTTCAAAATATCAAGAGTTCAGAAAATTACACTGATGATGCCTTTATTGCACTTCAAAACGATGTAACTTTGTTTATAGATCTATGTGATTTATACATTGAGCAACTGTCTAGTCGACCGACCTCTATTAAAGCGGTATTAGATACACTTGATGAGCAGCTTCATAGGCTTACAAGCTTTCATAATACCACTATCAGTTACTTTGATGAGTTGTTACGCGGCACACTTTTACACACTCACTCAATGTTAATAAATTCTTTGTATAGCGATAGCGACCAGGATGAACAGTTAGCAATAAATAACTATTACACTAGTGCGCAAATAGTTTGCAACTACCTTGAAGCTATAAAAGAAAATTATACTGCTAAGTTTAGTTAGCGCCACTTTAAGAGTTTAGTTTAGTTTTGTAAAATTGGTTACAGTTTTTGGGGCTTGCACCCAAAGTGCGACTCTTAGTTAGTGGTTTAAATAAAAAATTTAAACTCAGGTTATGCAAATTTTGAACTCTGTATTTAATTAAAAAACTAAAGTGCATTTAACCTAGTGTCTACCATTTGTAATTTACTTTGGTAGGCGAAGTAATCTTTACCTACAGATAATTAATATATTAATCGAAAAGTGTCTGTTTTTTGGCGTTTATGTCAAAAAACTGCCGCTATCACTTGCATCCATGCTGAACTGGCTTACAATTTAACTAATTATACAAATTAGTGAAAGTACGGCTCGCTAAATATGATCTTGATTTTAGATAATAATAACAACCGCGCAATAGGATTAAATGCTTCACTTGGCTTTATTGGTGAAGCTGCTCAACTATTAAGCGAAGACTGCTTTGAACAAGAATGCAAAAAATATCAGCAGCAAGAATGCATGATTATTTTAGGAGCGTTGCAATCACTTGACCACGAAAGCTTAATTAAACGCTATCCAACATTACCGTTTTTATTAATTGGCGAAACGCTAAAACCACTATTAAGTATAGCTAATGTGGTGGGGCTTATTTGCGAGCCATTTAATCACGAAGTGACAACTCAGTTACTTCACGACTGCCAGCAGTATCAGCGTATGCTGCCTAATGAGCATAAGCATACTAAACCGCATAAAATCTTTGATGGACTTGTTGGTGAAACAGAGGCCGTAAAAGATGTTCGCTTTTTAATTGAACAAGTGGCAAAAACCGATGCTAATGTTTTAATTTTAGGTGAATCAGGTACTGGTAAAGAAGTGGTTGCCCGTAATGTACACTTGCTTTCAAAGCGTATTAATGGACCGTTTGTACCTGTTAACTGTGGTGCTATTCCGGCTGAGCTGCTCGAAAGTGAACTATTTGGCCACGAAAAAGGCGCGTTTACTGGTGCTATATCGGCTCGTAAAGGGCGGTTTGAACTAGCTCAAGGTGGGACGCTATTTTTAGATGAAATAGGCGATATGCCACTGCAAATGCAAGTTAAGTTGCTGCGAGTATTGCAAGAACGCAGCTATGAACGTGTTGGTGGTACAAAGGCAATTCAGGCTGATGTACGTGTTATTGCGGCCACGCATCGTAACCTAGAAACAATGATTGAAGAGGGGAGTTTTAGGGAAGATTTATATTACCGCTTAAATGTATTTCCTATCGAAAACCCATCGCTGAGTGAACGTGCTGATGATATTCCGCTGCTTTTAAAAGAGTTAATGCGCCGTGTTAACGACCAAACAGGTTCTACCGCTAAGTTTACAGAGCGGGCAGTTGAGAGCTTAAAAGAACATGCTTGGCCTGGTAATATTCGTGAGCTTGCTAACTTAGTGGAACGTATGGTTATTATGTTTCCTGAAAAAGTGGTTGATATTCCCGATTTACCTAACAAATATCGTTACATTGAAGTTGAAGCCTACGAGCCAGAATACCCTGAAGAGTTAATGGAAAAAGACGCCTTTAACGACATATTTAGCACAGGCTTTAGCGATTACGAAAGTGAGCCAGACGCTGAGTTTAGCCAAACGGGTAGTGGGCTATTGCCAGATGATGGTATTGAACTTAAAGATTATTTAGCCGAACTTGAAATTAGCTTAATTACCCAAGCGTTAGAGCGCTATGATTACGTTGTAGCTCGAGCTGCAGAGATATTGGGTGTACGCAGAACAACACTCGTTGAGAAAATGAAAAAGTATAATCTTTCAAGAGATTAAGGTTTAAAAGCAGCTGTCGGTGTTTAGTTATAAATTGGCCAAACACAGTAGATAAATAACCCCTCGTTTTGTAGGTGCGGTTTTATACCGCACTTTACTTAAAAAATATTAGCAAGAGCGCGAAGTAAATTCGCACCTACACGGCTTTTACTTTTGTTGTTACGCTGAGCTTGCTCGCGTGAAAAACGAAGGTAAATGAGAAACCATAGTCAACTTACGCTTTACTTCTCTAAAGCGCAGCGTCTCTTAACCTCTTTGTGAACAAATCACTTTTATGGTTTTTAATCACTTACCGCTTAAAGCCTTAATAATTTCTTCTTTTCTAAAACACTCATTACTGTGATCGTTAACCATGCCGCAGGCCTGCATGTGAGCATAAACTGTTGTAGGCCCTAAAAACTTAAAGCCGCGTTTTTTTAAATCTTTAGCAAATGCGGTTGATGCCTCTGTAATTGCAGGATAATCCTCAACGTTATTCAAATTACTTATAATCGGCTTATTATCCACAAACTGCCATTGGTAGTTACTAAAGCTACCAAATTCTTTTTGTATTTCTATAAAGCACTTTGCGTTGTTAACAGTTGCCGCAATTTTTAAGCGATTGCGCACAATACCCTCATTAAGCATTAATCTCTCAACGTCATTGAGTGTGAATTGTGCCACTTTATCTACATCAAAATTAGCAAATGCTTTTTTGTAACCGCTACGCTTTTTTAAAATTGTGTACCAGCTTAAGCCGGCTTGCGCTGATTCAAGAGTGATAAATTCAAACAGCTTTGTATCATCATAAAGAGGGACGCCCCATTCTTCATCATGGTAAATAACGTAGTCGGGTTTAGTGGTGTCGAGCCACGGGCAACGGCACTTTATTTGCTCACTCATTATTATTCCTTTTTGTGTGCGTCATTTTTATGTCGCTCAAATTATTGATGTAACTTAATGATAAGTATGTAAATAAATTTTGGTATAAATCGTGCATTTAGACATGTATCTACATCAATTCGAGATTTGATTATGGCCCTTGCTAGCGTGCTAAAACCACAGTTTTTTTCTGCAAATCAGTATAACCCATGTTTACTTCAAGAGGAGTACATTGGTGAATTAAGCGATCTGCGCAAGCAAGCAAGTTGGCTTTCACATTTGGTTGATACCATGCCAGCAGGTGTGGTTGTACTTGATGGCAAAGGGTTGATTGCAAAAGCGAATCAAATAGCGATTGATATGCTTGGCGAGCCACTTGAAGGCGAACGCTGGTTTAATGTTATTCAGCGCTCTTTTAGGCCACATCAAGATGATGGTCACGAAGTGTCTTTAAAAGACGGGCGCCTAATAAAGCTTGATATTACCGCTTTAGCACCAGAGCCTGGGCAACTTATTTTAATGACGGATTTAACCGAAACTCGCCGTTTACAAAAACGTGTTGCACATATGCAGCGATTAAGCGCGCTGGGTAAAATGGTTGCGTCACTGGCGCATCAAGTACGTACGCCGCTCTCAGCCGCTATGCTGTACGCTGCTAATTTAGGGTCTAAGCGCTTACCCGAAGCATCTCGCGATAACTTTCAAACAAAGTTAATGTCGCGTTTAAAAGATTTAGAAACTCAAGTAAACGACATGCTGTTATTTGCTAAAAGTGGCGATCAGCAAGTTGTTGAGCAAGTTTCAATGCAGCAGCTGTTAACAGAAGTTAAAGCAGGTGCTGATGCGATGGTTGCACTTAATGAAAGTGAACTGGATGTAAGCTTACCAGAGCCAGATATACAAATAGTCGGTAATAAAACGGCATTGGCCAGTGCTATTCAAAATCTTGTGCACAATAGTATTCAAGTTATTGGCGGCGGTGCAAAAGTAAAAATTAGCGCACAAAGAGATTTAAAAGATTTAGATATGGTTCGTATTAGTGTGAGCGACAATGGCCCAGGTGTTGATTTAAGCCAAAGCGATAAAATTTTTGAACCATTTTTTACTACAAAAAGTCAGGGCACAGGTTTAGGGCTTGCTGTAGTGAGTTCGGTGGCTAGTGCGCACCAAGGCCGTGTTGATGTGACCAATAATACGCAGGGTGGTGCCTGCTTTAGCTTGTTACTGCCTATTAAGGCAACATCTAAACTAGAGGGTTCATTATGAGTAACACTATTTTAGTTGTCGAAGATGACGCAGGGCTTCGTGAAGCCTTAATAGATACCCTTGAAATGTCGGGTATTGAATGTGTTGCAGCCAACAGTGCTGAGCAAGCAATGTTACTGCTTAAAAAAGATCAATTTTCGCTTGTTGTAAGCGACGTGCAAATGGGCGCAATGAGTGGACTTGATTTACTACGCAGTATTAAATTAAACCACCCTGATTTACCTGTATTGATGATGACGGCGTACGCCACAATTGACGATGCGGTAGAAGCCATGCGCCTAGGTGCAATTGACTACATGGCTAAACCATTTGCACCTGAAGTGCTGTTAAATATGGTGAGCCGTTATTTGCCTGAAAAAGCAAAAGAAACCGACGGACCTATTGTTGCCGACCCAACTAGTATTCAATTATTGGAGCTTGCGAGTAAAGTAGCACGCTCTGATGCAAGTGTAATGGTACTTGGCCCAAGTGGTTCAGGTAAGGAAGTACTCGCTCGTTATATTCATGATAAGTCGAGTCGTTGTAATGAGCCTTTTGTAGCGATTAACTGCGCGGCTATTCCTGAAAACATGCTCGAAGCCACTTTATTTGGTTACGAAAAAGGGGCTTTTACAGGCGCGATTCAAGCATGTCCGGGTAAGTTTGAGCAAGCACAGGGCGGCACTATTTTACTTGATGAAATTACTGAGATGGACTTAGGGCTACAAGCTAAGCTGTTACGCGTACTGCAAGAGCGTGAAGTTGAGCGTTTAGGGGGTCGTAAAACAATTCAGCTCGATGTACGTATTTTGGCAACCAGTAATCGTGATTTAAAAGAAGCCGTGTCTGAAAATCAGTTTAGAGAAGATTTATATTACAGGCTTAATGTTTTTCCACTTATGTGGCGACCATTGTGCCAACGCCCTGGCGATATTATTGTATTGGCTAAGCATTTAATTGAGCGCCATATAAGTAAAAGCAAAGAGCCTATGGCGTATTTAGATAAAGCTGCCGAGCAAAAGTTACTGGCTCACGCGTGGCCTGGTAATGTGCGCGAGCTTGATAACGTTATACAGCGTGCACTTATACTGCGAAGTGGCGATACAATAAACGAGCATGCTATTTTTATCGAAAACTTAGTATCTAATAATTTTGTTATGGAGCCTTCATTGGCACCAGCGCAAACAGTATCGCCAACAGAATTAGCTCACGCAGATAAAGGCGTTGATAAAAGCACGCTAAGCTCCGCATATTATGATGAAAAATTGCATGCCGAGGATGAGCCTAAACAAGGTTTACTTGCGGCAGATACCGGTAGCTATAAAGATGAGCTTAAAGACAAAGAGCATCGCATTATTTTAGAAACCCTTGCACGTTGCCAAGGTAAGCGTAAAGACGTTGCCGAAACATTGGGCATAAGCCCGCGCACTCTACGTTATAAACTAGCGCAAATGCGCGATTTAGGTATTTCACTTCCTGCATAACCTCCTATAAACCCTAAGTTTGCAGTGCAAGCTTAGGGTCGTCAAAACTCTGACTAACACAAACTAAAGTTAACCTATTGTATTTTAATGATTAATTATTTGGCATGCTTTGTGCTTTATTACTTGTAAGAGTTCACTGCGTGTCAGAGATAAATTATGAAAATTCAAAACAGTGCTGTATTTCAAGAAATGCAATCAATGGCTTTAGAAGCCGGCCGTAATAATCAAATAAATAAATTGCCGACTCAAGTTCAACCTACTTCTACTTCCCAGTTTGGCGACATGCTAAGTGATGCACTAAATTCAGTGCACGGATTACAACAAGATGCCGCGCAAAAAGTAACAGCAGTTGAGATGGGTGATCGAAGTGTATCGCTTGCTGAAGCGATGATTGCTTCTCAAAAATCGTCAGTTGCTTTTGAGGCTACAGTACAGGTTCGTAATAAACTTGTTGAAGCTTATAAAGAAATCATGAACATGCCTGTTTAATTAGGTAGTGGAGAATTATTGTGGCGCAATCTAACCAATCTACAGACCTAGCACTTGCTGGTGGCGGTATTGACCAAAGTGGTGGTGATGATCAACAAGAACAAAAGTCAGGCTACTTAAGTGCTTTAAATGGTGTTGATGTATTGCGCCAAGTAACATTGGTTATAGCATTGGCTATTTGTTTAGCTATCGCGATTTTTATTATTATTTGGGCTCGTCAGCCAGATATGCGCCCGTTAGGCAAAATGCAAACTGAAGAGCTTATTCAAACGCTCGACTTTTTAGATGCGCAACAAATTGAATATCAACTAGATGGCAACGTTGTATCGGTTGATGAAAGCGAATACCAAAACATTAAGCTACTAATGACCCGCGAAGGGTTAGAGCAAGGGCCAGCGTCGGGCTCTGACATAATTATGCAAGATATGGGCTTTGGTGTAAGCCAACGCTTAGAGCGCGAACGCCTAAAACATGGTCGAGAACAGCAGTTAGCACGCACCATTGAAGAACTTAACAACATTACTCGCGCTAAAGTATTGTTAGCCATTCCTAAAGAAAACGTATTTGCCCGCAGAGAGAAAAAACCATCAGCAACTGTTGTATTAACGCTTAAGCGTGGCCGCTCACTTGACCGTGAAGAAGTAGATTCTGTTGTTGATATGATTGCTTCAGCAGTACAGGGTTTAGAGCCTATGCGAGTTACTGTTACCGATCAAAATGGTCGATTATTAAATTCAGGTTCGCAAAGCTCATTAGCAGCACGCTCTCGTAAAGAATACGATTTAGAACGTAAGCGCGAACAAGAGTATCTTGAAAAAATAGACAGTATTTTAATACCGGTTGTTGGGCTTGCAAACTATACAGCTCAAGTTGATTTGAGTATGGACTTTAGCTCGATTGAGGAAACTCAAAAGCGTTATAACCCAGACCTACCAGCGGTTAGAAGCGAAACCACATTTGAAGAAAATAACATTGGCGGCCTAGCTGTTGGTATTCCAGGTGCGCTTACAAATCAGCCACCGTTAAATTCGAACATTCCTGAGGTTGCGGGGCAAGGTGGTGCAGGCACAGCTACGTCACCAACACGCAGCCACAAAGAAGCCACACGTAATTATGAACTCGACACTACAATTTCTCATAAGCGCCAGCAAAGTGGTGTAATACGTAGGATAAGCGTATCAGTTGCTGTTGACTACATTGCTAAAGTGGGAGAAAACGGTGAAACAACCATGACTCCACGCTCGGTAGAGGCATTGTCAAATATTCGTCGCTTACTACAAGGTGGTGTAGGTTTTGATATGCAACGTGGTGATGCACTTGAAGTCGTAACAGTGCCGTTTGTACGTGAAGAAACAAATTTAGCAATAGAAGTGCCACTGTGGGAACAAGACTGGTTTATGAAAATAGCCCGCCTTGTATTAGGCGCCTTAGTTATCATTGTATTGATAATGGCAGTAGTAAAACCAATGCTTAAACGCTTAATTTACCCAGACGATACACTAGAAGAATACGACGAAGATGCATTAAGTTCAGGCGTAGATATTGGCGACAACACGCTTGATATGCTAAATAAAGACTTTGATTCTGCTTCGGTTGGTTTCTCAAGTGATGGTACACTGCAGTTACCGGATTTACATGGCGACGAAGATTTACTTAAAGCAATTCGTGCCCTTGTAGCTAACGAACCAGAACTATCATCACAAGTAGTCAAAGCGTGGTTAACAGAAGATGACTGATCAAGAACAAAAACAACTCCCGCCAGCCTTTGATGTTGATAAGCTAGATGGGGTAGATAAAGCCGCTATATTACTTTTGAGTTTATCAGAAGAAGATGCCGCGCAAATCCTTAAACACTTAGAACCTAAACAGGTGCAAAAAGTGGGTATGGCGATGGCTGGGTTACAGGACTTATCACAAGCTAAGATTAGCGCTGTACATAACTTGTTTATAGAACAAATTCAAAGCTTTAGTACCATTGGTTTTCAGTCAGAAGACTTTATTAAAAAAGCGCTTACAGCAGCCCTTGGTGAAGACAAAGCCGCTAGCCTTATTGACCAAATTGTTATGGGCTCAGGCGCTAAAGGCTTAGATTCATTAAAATGGATGGACTCTAAGCAGGTAGCGAATATTATTCGTAATGAGCATCCACAAATTCAAACCATTGTATTATCGTATTTAGAGCCAGAGCAGTCAGCTGAGATTATTGCTCAGTTCCCTGAAAAAGTGCGCTTAGATTTAACCATGCGTATTGCAAACCTTGAAGAAGTTCAGCCGGCAGCACTGCAAGAGCTAAACGAAATCATGGAAAAACAATTTGCCGGCCAAGCAGGTGCACAAGCCGCTAAAATGGGTGGCTTAAAAGCAGCTGCAGATATTATGAATTACCTAGATACCAATGTAGAAGGGCAGTTAATGGACTCTATTCGTGAACATGACGAAGAGATGTCGCAGCAAATTCAAGACTTAATGTTTGTGTTTGAAAACTTAATGGATGTTGAAGACCGTGGTATTCAAGCAATCCTACGAGAAGTACAACAAGACGTATTAATGAAAGCAATTAAAGGCACCGACGATGCCCTTAAAGATAAAATACTGGGCAATATGTCTAAGCGTGCAGCCGAAATGCTTGCTGATGATTTAGAAGCTATGGCACCGGTACGTATAAGCGAAGTAGAAGCGGCGCAAAAAGAGATTTTATCAACAGCGCGTCGTTTATCTGACTCAGGTGAAATTCAGCTGGGCGGCGGCGGTGGCGAGGAGTTCCTGTAAACTATGAGCAAACTCAAAGGACGCACACTTCGGGCTGATGAAGCAGATGAATTATTAAAAAACTGGGCTATTCCAGATGTAGCACCAGATGAGAGCAGCTTTGGCAATCGCTCTACGGCTTACGGCACACCGCTTAGTGAGTTGTACAAAAAAGAATTAGCCGAAGAAATGCCTATTGATGAGCCACAAGAACCAGAACTCCCTGCGCTTACCATGGTTGAGCTTGAACGCATTAGACAAGACGCGTACGAAGAAGGCCTTAAACAAGGTCATGAGCAAGGCTACATAGACGGCTTTGAAAAAGGCGTTGGCGAAGGTAAAGAAGCAGGCTACAAAGAAGGCTTAGAGCAAGGTAAAACACAAGGCCTTGAAGATGTAAAACCATTAATTGAAGAGCAGTTAACAAGTTTAAAAGCCATTTTAGAGGGGCTAACTGCACCGCTAGATAAAGTGGACGAACAAGCCGAGAAGCAATTAGTACAACTTGCTAGCATGTTAGCTGAAGCTGTTATTTATCAAGAAGTAAAAACATCGCCAGATGTGATTTTACATACGTTAAAGCAAAGTATTGATTCACTTAATGCGGAGCAAGAAAAAGTACGAATCCATTTAAACCCCGAAGACTTAGAACTCATAAAAGAGAGCTACGGCGAACAAACCATTATTGATAATAACTGGCAATTAATGGCAGAACCCACTCTTGAACGCGGTGGCTGTGAAGTTAAAACAGCGCAATCGTCACTCGACATGACCCTTAAAACACGTGTCAAAGAAACGTTGGATAGTTTTTTGCATAATAGTGGTATCTAACTATTTTATTGGCGTGTTATGTCAACTCAACGTGCACCTTTAAGCGAACGCTTATCTCAATATCAACAACATATTAAAACTCCAGCGCCTGCTGTGGCAGGTATTTTAACGCGTGTTGTTGGCCTTACCCTTGAGGCTAGAGGTTTACGTGCACCCGTTGGTAGCCAATGTAAAATAGAAACTATGAACGGCTTTGTAGACGCCGAAATAGTCGGTTTTAACGATCAAACTTTGTACTTAATGCCTAACGACCACATCTCTGGTGTATTACCTGGTGCGCGTGTTATTCCTCAAGTTAATAATTTAGGTTTGCCTGTAGGGATGAGTTTATTAGGCCGCGTGGTGGATGGTTTAGGGCGACCGCTAGATGGCTTGGGTAAAATTAATGCTGAGCATCATTTAAAGTTTGCGCAAAATACTATAAACCCGCTTTCAAGAAGACCAATCACTAAGCCTATGGATGTAGGTGTGCGCGCCATTAACTCGGTTATCACAGTAGGGCAAGGCCAGCGTATGGGCTTGTTTGCAGGCTCTGGTGTGGGTAAATCAGTACTACTGGGTATGATGACCCGAGGTAGCGAAGCCGATGTAATTGTTGTTGGTTTGGTGGGGGAGCGTGGCCGCGAAGTAAAAGAATTTATTGAAGAAATACTCGGTGTAGAAGGGCGCAAACGTTCAGTTGTTGTCGCAGCGCCTGCTGATTCATCACCACTTATGCGTTTAAAAGGCTGTGAGAGCGCCGTAACTATTGCAGAGTATTTTAGAGATCAGGGTTTAAACGTATTATTGTTACTCGATTCGGTAACGCGTTATGCAATGGCACAACGTGAAATTGCACTTGCTGTTGGCGAGCCGCCCGCTACAAAGGGTTATCCGCCTTCGGTGTTTGCTAAATTACCTGCGCTGGTGGAGCGTGCTGGTAATGGCGGTGAAGGGCAAGGTTCAATTACTGGCTTTTTTACGGTGTTGAGTGAAGGCGATGATATGCAAGACCCTATTGCTGATGCAGCGCGAGCTATATTAGATGGCCACATTGTACTATCGCGTGATTTAGCTGACAGTGGGCACTATCCCGCTATAGATATTGAAAAGTCGATTTCGCGTGTTATGCCTCAAGTTGTTTCTGAGCCGCATATGCAACAAGCCCGAGTGCTTAAACAAGTGTATTCAATGTATCAACAAAACAAAGACATGATTACTTTAGGCGCTTATCAAAAAGGGACCGATCAAATGCTCGACCAAGCTATAAATATGATGCCAAGAGTGAATGCATTCTTACAACAAGGTATGCGAGATGTCATTAGTTACGATGATGGTCTGCAAGGTCTTGCTCAGTTACTAGGACAAGCATAATGGCTAAAAACAAACTCGATTTATTGCTCAAAATTGAAAATGATAAAGAAGAAAATTTGCGCATGAGTTACTTACAAGCTAATCAAAACTTGCAATCGAATCAACAAAAGCTACAAGGTTTAAACAATTTCAGACTTGAATACTCTCAGCAGTTACACCTAAAAGGTAAGTCGGGTTTATCTAGTGCAGGGTTTGGTCAGTACCATGCTTTTATAGCTAAAATTGAAGAGGCAATTCGCCAACAAGCAAGTACCGTAAATACCGCTAAGCAAGTTGTTACTCAACGTAAAACTCTATGGCTTAAGCAGCAAATTAAAGCTAAAGCAGTTGCCAAACTAATCGAAAATCAAAAACTTAAAGCAAATGCGTTAATGGCTAAAAATGAGCAAAAAATGTTAGATGAATTCTCAGCTAATCAGTTTTTTCAACGTCGTAAAGCTTTGTAATTCAGGCACGTTAATTGCTTTGTTACTTAGTGGAATTCAACTTTTGGCGGTATGCGGTGGCATATTGCCGTAATGGTATTAGGTGATTTATGGCGATGAATAACATTTCGTTTTTAGTTTCTTCTGAAAAAGATTCACTGTTAGCTTTTAAAGACAATAGCTTAGCTAATGGCGAAGGAAATTTAGGCGATGAATTTTTAAGTCAGCTAAACGAAGCGCATAACTCTATGGAGCCTTTGCTTAAAGGCAATAAAAATCCCGATGCCGAAAACTCGATTGCCATACCTAAGCATAAACAGCCAGAAGAAAATGAAAATCTGAGCGTAAAGCTAGATGAAGTAACAACGGACGAAGTTACTTTTGTGTCTGTTGAGATGCTTGATCAAATTAATTCAGCACAAGCAATGAGCACGTCGGTCAATAAGCCGTTCGATGCAACTAACAGTTTAGAATCAGAAAATGCAGAGCTAGAAGCTACACTAGTAGAGAATACAGAATTACAAAGTACACCAATAATTGCATCAATTAATGCAAGTGATGAAGTATCGGCTAAAGAAGCGAATACAGCGAGTGTAGTGCAAAATCCAATTGCCACTAATGTAGACTCTAAAACGGCTAAATTAACTGATTCAAAAAGCGATAACTTGAGCACCCCACCTTTGAATTCGTTACCATTAAATGAAGGCAAGCATCGTAAAAGTGGTGTTGCTGAAGCTATTGAAGGGCCATTAAATTCTATAAATAAAAAGCCCGATGACAGCATTGGTCCTATATTAGAAAAATCTGAATTTGCATCAATGAGTTCTAAAGAGCAACTGGGACAAAATAAGTCTGCTGATAAAAATAATATAGTTTTGCCAACACTCACCGACAAAGCGGGCGTTACTCAGTCTTCTTTAGTCGCAACTGAAGCTGATAATAATACAGCAATAGATACGTTAATGACTAAAGATGCGAGCTTAATTAAAGCTAATAATGTTATTGCTAGTTTAACGCCTGAGCAGCGCTCACAACTTAACGCGCAAGTTAAGGTATTAGAAAATACTGATTCAACAAGTAACGCAACTAGTAGCACTTCAAATCTTAAGCAAATGCTTGCGCAATTTATTACTGATAATGAAAAAACGCAGAGCACGAGCACAAAACAATCTTTTAGCGCAGAAATCAATTCACTTAATACAACTGAAAAACAAAGCTTATTAACGCAATTAAACGCTTATATTAAAACAGAGCAGCCTAAAGGCGAGCAATTGGCAGTGCTTAAGCAAACAGTTAATGAATTAAAAGCTTCAATTGAAATAGGACTTGCCGATACCGCTAAGACAGACTCTAAAACGTTTGTAGCGTCAGAGACTCCTAATACAGTATATAATCCACAAAAGTTAAGCTTAAAGACATCGACAAACGAAGGGGCTGATTTAAATAAAGCTGTAACAACCTCAACTAAGGGTGATGATTTATTAAAATCACTTGAAGAATTACAAAAAGATGGCCTTAAAAAAATAACTGCAGAACAAACTCCTGCACGCGTAGCACAAGTATTTACGCAAATTACAGCTGCTTTAAATACTCAGCAAACGAGCACATTAAGCCAATACGACTCATTAAGTTACGAGCAGAGCTTACTTGATACCCAAATAATACAAACTCAACAATTACAAAGTACATCGCAAGTTAAGCAAGTAAGTATTGATCCTGGTGTAATGCAGGCAATTAATATTGTTAAAAGTGATGCAGCTAAATTACTGCAAGAGCGCGTTAGCTCAATGCTGAGCATTAATAACAAAGAAGCAGAAATTCGCCTAGATCCTCCCGAAATGGGCAGTATGCAAATACGTATTCGTAGCGATGCAGAACAAGCACATATAAACTTTGTAGTACAAAACCAGCAAGCCAAAGAAGCACTTGAACAATCAATGCCGCGCTTACGTGAAATGTTAGCGCAACAAGGATTAGAGCTTGGTGAAAGTACTATTTCTTATGGGCAATCAGGTGGTGAAACTGCCGAGCAGAGTGAGAGTGGACCTCAAGGTAATTTGGCTAATAATAAGTCAGTTAATGATGAAAACGACGAGCAAGCAAATAACACTGCACAAAGTTCTCGACAACAAACTTCATCATCAATAGATTACTATGCCTAAGTGCTGCTATTATAATAACTAAAACAAGCAAGTACCTTTGCGATTAAAGGAATCATGATGGCTGAAGAAACAAGTTTAGAAATTGAAGAAACCGGTAAAAGTAAAAAGAAACTAATAATAATCATAGTAGCTGTACTACTTATTGTAGGCGGTGCTGCAGGTTACTTTTTTATGTCGGGTTCGGATGCGCCAGTTGAAACCTTAGATGAAGAGACTGCGATGTCAGCAGATGCACCTTCTGCTGCAGTTGGTGATTCAGCTGAAATAGGCAGTGCTTTATATGTGTCAATGCCACGCCCATTTGTATTTAACGTGCCCGGTTCAAGTCGCGACAGAATTGTGCAAATTAAAGTACAGTTACTGGTACGTGGCGAAGTAAATGAAGAAACAGCTAAAAAACACATTCCATTAATAGAAGGTACGTTATTAAGTGTGTTTTCTACTACAACAGCCGATGAGTTAAGTACGAGCTCTGGTAAAGAAACACTTCGTTTTTCTGCACTTGAAAAGGTACAGGAAGCTTTAATGGATGTTGAAGGCAGCAAAGTAATTGAGCGGGTATTGTTTACCGGCTTTGTGATGCAATAAGGGGTTAGCGTGAGCGATTTATTATCCCAAGACGAAATTGATGCGCTATTACATGGCGTTGATGACGTTGAAGAGGAAGATATACACGACGGTGAAGATGGCGGAGGAGGTACGCTTCAGTACGATTTTTCTTCGCAAGATCGGATCGTACGTGGTCGTATGCCGACGCTGGAAATTGTTAATGAACGCTTTGCTCGTCATATGCGAATTAGCCTATTTAACATGATGCGCCGCACCGCAGAGGTGTCTATTAACGGCGTGCAAATGATTAAGTTTGGCGAGTATATTCATACTTTATTTGTTCCAACCAGTTTAAATATGGTGCGTTTTAGACCTTTAAAAGGCACTGGCCTGATTACCATGGAAGCACGACTTGTGTTTATTTTGGTAGATAACTTTTTTGGTGGTGACGGGCGTTATCATGCAAAAATCGAAGGCCGAGAATTTACGCCTACAGAGCGTCGTATTGTGCAAATGCTCCTTAAGATCATCTTTGAAGATTATAAAGAAGCATGGGCACCGGTTATGGATGTATCGTTTGAATACCTCGATTCTGAAGTAAACCCAGCTATGGCTAATATTGTAAGCCCAACTGAGGTTGTGGTTATTAGTTCTTTCCATATTGAGCTTGATGGTGGCGGTGGCGATTTTCATATTGCTTTACCTTACTCTATGCTTGAGCCAATTCGAGAGCTGTTAGATGCGGGTGTTCAGTCTGATACTGAAGATACCGATTTACGTTGGAGCAAAGCACTTCGAGACGAAATAATGGATGTAGAGGTTGATATGTCGACTCAGTTACTTGAAGTTGATTTAACCTTAAGGCAGATTATGGAACTCAAAGCCGGTGATATTATTCCGGTTGAAATGCCTGAGCATATAACCGTGTTTGTTGAAGAACTCCCTACATTTAGAGCTAAAATGGGTCGCTCTCGCGATAATGTTGCACTTCAAATTAGTGAAAAAATTAAACGACCTGATTCAGTTAAATCTGAGCTGCATGTATTTACCAAAGGCGGCAAGAAAATTGACTCAGATGCAGAATTAGCAGAACTAGAAGATGATTTACACCTCTCTGACGGTGTAGACTTAGACTGGTAATTGATTAAAAGGTTAAAAGTATGAGCGATGATCAAGACACAATGGATGAATGGGCAGCAGCATTAGCAGAAGCCGAAGCTCCAGATGATAGTAGCGAAGCACATGTTGCAGAGCTTGATGAGTTAAGTGATTCAAAACACGAAATGAGTGGCGATGAAAAACGAAAACTCGACACTATTTTAGATATCCCCGTTACTATTTCAATGGAAGTAGGACGCTCTAAAATTAATATTCGTAACTTATTGCAACTTAACCAAGGCTCTGTTGTTGAGCTTGACCGTGTTGCGGGCGAGCCGCTAGACGTGCTAGTTAATGGTACTTTGATAGCCCATGGTGAAGTAGTTGTAGTAAACGACAAGTTTGGTATTCGCTTAACTGACGTGATAAGCCAAGTAGAGCGGATCAAAAAACTACGATGAGCTTATTAGTTGCTTTAACGAGTTCCGTTTTTTCAAAAGCAGATGTGGCAACACCCACTGGAGATATACTCTCTATGGTGCTGTCGCTTGCTATGGTGCTAGTACTAATTATTGTGCTGGCATTTTTTGTTAAAAAGCTTAATCCAAATTTAGCAAACAGCGATGAATTTAAAGTAGTCAGAAGTCTACCTTTGGGTTCTCGCGAGCGTTTAATGGTTGTTGAGATAGATAATGCTCAGCATTTACTTGGTGTAACTCCCCACAGTATTAATTACTTACACAAGTTAGAAACCCCATTAAGTGAAAAAGAACTACCTGAACTCGCTAAACGATTTGGTAAACTTTTAAACCCGCAATCAAACCAAAATAAAAAGAATTAAACCTATGACAAAGTGGCTGCTTATTATTTTTGCCATGGTGTTTGTACCAAGTGTAAGCGCAGAAGGAATTGATGCGCTTACTATTACAACAAACGCTGATGGCACACAGGATTACTCAGTAACGTTACAAGTTTTAGCAATTATGACGGCGCTGAGTTTTATACCGGCTGCCATAATTATGATGACCTCCTTTACACGAATAATTGTTGTACTCGCCATTTTGCGCCAAGCAATTGGTTTGCAGCAAACACCGTCAAACCAAGTGTTATTAGGGATGTCGCTTTTTCTAAGTATTTTTATAATGTCGCCTATTTATCAGCAGGTAAACGAGCGAGCTATAGAACCTTACTTAAATGAGCAGGTTACTTCAGTACAAGCTTTAGAGCTGGCTAAAGAGCCAATGAAAGCATTTATGCTTTCACAAGTGCGTTTAAAAGATTTAGAAACGTTTGCTAAAATTGCCGGTTACGATCAGCTAGATTCGCCACAAGATACACCGTTAATAGTGCTTATACCCGCCTTTGTAACCAGCGAATTGCAAACCGCATTTATTATAGGGTTTATGTTTTTTATCCCATTTTTAATTGTTGATTTAGTGGTCGCCTCGGTATTAATGGCGATGGGTATGATGATGCTTTCACCCATGATTGTGTCCTTACCGTTTAAAATTATGTTATTTGTACTTGTAGACGGCTGGAGCTTAGTGATGGGTACCTTAGCCAAAAGCTTTGGTTTAGGGACTTAGTATGCAAAGCATTAACATGACCCAACAATAGGAGTACAACATGGAACCGGAAATTTTTGTTGATATCCTAAGTGACGCTCTTTTTTTAGTTATTAAGCTGGTGTCTGCAATTGTAGTCCCAGGCTTAATTATTGGTTTAGTTGTTGCCGTGTTTCAGGCTGCAACGTCTATCAATGAACAAACATTGAGCTTTTTACCTCGTTTATTAATTACCATTAGTGCGCTTATTGTGGGTGGGCATTGGCTTACTCAAGAGCTAATGGACTTTTTTACTCGCCTAGTATTACTTATTCCTGAAATTGCAGGTTAAGCGTGGAATACCCCTTTGCTGTCGTTATTCAATGGTTGAGCGATTTTTTGTTGCCGCTGGTACGCATTAGCTCAATGATTATGATTATGGCTGGTTTGGGGGCTAAAAATGTTCCTACACGTATAAAAATGGGTTTATCGGTTGTTGTAACTTTTGTTGTAGTTCCTGTTTTGCCCCCAGCTACATTCACTAATTTATTTTCGTTTGAGATGATTTTAGTCGTTATTCAACAAATGCTGATTGGTGTTGCTATTGGTTTTGCATCTATACTTTTATTAAATACTTTTGTGTTAGCAGGGCAAATACTCGCGATGCAAACCGGTTTAGGTTTTGCTTCGGTTATTGATCCTTCTAATGGCGCAAGCGTCCCAGCGGTTGGCCAGTTTTTCCTTATTTTGGCCACCTTGTTATTTTTTGCTTTTAACGGGCATTTAATGATGATTCAAATGGTAGTGCATAGTTTTCAAGTGCTACCCATTGATGGCACATGGTGGTCTGTAGATCATTACTGGGACATAGTGACCTGGGGCGGCTGGATGTTTACTACAGCACTTGTACTCTCACTTGCACCGCTTACCGCTATGCTCGTTATTAATATGTCGTTTGGTATTATGACGCGTGCAGCACCGCAATTAAATATTTTCTCTATTGGTTTTCCGTTTACCTTGGTAGCGGGACTTATTATTATTTGGGCGACACTAGGTAACTTTGTTTCTCAGTTTGAGTTTCAATGGTTAAAAATGGTTGAGCTAATGTGTACTTTAGTTGGTTGCTCACCTTAGGAGAAAGTCATGTCTGAAGACTCAGGACAAGAAAAAACAGAAGAACCCACATCCAAAAAGCTTGAAGAATCTAAAAAGAAAGGCCAAATAGCGCGCTCAAAAGAGCTAGGTACTATGTTTGTACTTATTTTTTCGGCTATATCGCTTTTGATGTATGGGCCAGAAATTGGCAAAGGTTTATACAATGTAATGGGCCGAACCCTTAGCTTAAACCGCAACGAAGCCTTTGATACCACTAAAATGTTTGCCGTATGGGGAGAGGTTGCAGACGCTTTAATGTTTCCTATGGCTATGTTTGTATTAATTATAGTTTTGGCTGCATTTATTGGTAATACGTTACTAGGTGGTTTTAATTTTAGCTGGGAAGCCGCTGCACCTAAAGCAAGTAAAATGTCGCCAATGAAAGGCTTTAAACGTATGTTTGGCCCGCAAGCGGCTATTGAGCTTGTAAAGTCACTTTTAAAATTTGGTTTGGTTGCAAGTTTTGCTATATTTTTAATTAATACTTATTTTGATGAAATACTACATTTAAGTTTAGAAAGTGCACCAGGTAATATTATCCATGCCTTAGAGATTTTAGGGTGGATGTTTTTAGGCCTTTCGTGCACTTTAATTATTATTGCCGCTATTGATGCGCCATTTCAAAGTTATAACCATAACAAACAACTTAAAATGACCATGCAAGAGATTAAAGATGAGTATAAAAACTCTGAAGGTGACCCACAAATAAAAGCGCGTATTAGGCAAACACAAAGGCAAATGTCGCAAAACCGTATGATGCAAGATGTCCCTGACGCTGATGTTATTGTTACCAACCCAACTCACTACTCTGTAGCATTAAAATACGATACAGAGCGCGCAGGTGCGCCAATAGTGCTTGCTAAGGGTATTGATGAAATGGCGATGCAAATTAGAAAAGTAGCAATAGGGAACGAAGTACCTATTTTAGAATCCCCCATGTTGACCCGAGCGCTTTACCATACGGCTGAAGTAGGAGAGCAAATACCCGATCAGCTATTTACTGCTGTAGCGCAAGTTTTAGCGTATGTATTTCAGCTTAAGCGCTTTAATAAAGGGCGTGGTAAACGTCCAACTAAGCTCAATAACAAGCTCCCAATCCCCGATGCCTACAAGTATTAAACAGTTAACTTAGTAACTTGGAATAGTTATTGCAAATTCTACGTAGTGTCAATTTTTTGAAATTGTAGAATTATGAGTTTTAAAGCGGTATTACAACAACTTAACAGAGACAAAAAAGACTATGCCAAAGGGGTAGGTACTCCTTTGCTTGTGCTTGCTGCCTTGGGAATGGTGATTTTACCGTTACCGCCATTTTTACTCGATATCCTTTTCTCGTTTAATATTGCCCTCGCATTAGTGGTTTTACTCGTGACTGTTTACACGATGAAGCCGGTTGAGTTTGGTATATTCCCCTCTGTATTACTAATCGCTACGATTATGCGCTTAGCGCTTAATGTTGCCAGCACTCGAGTTGTATTACTTGAAGGTCATAATGGTGGTGATTCTGCCGGCAAGGTAATTGAAGCGTTTGGCTCAGTTGTTATTGGTGGTAACTACGCTGTTGGTTTGGTCGTATTTTTAATCCTGATCATTATTAACTTTGTGGTAATTACTAAAGGTGCTGGGCGTATATCTGAGGTATCTGCACGTTTCACCCTTGATGCAATGCCGGGTAAACAAATGGCAATTGACGCCGATTTAAACGCAGGCTTTATCAGCGCAGAGCAAGCGCGTGACCGCCGCGAGGAAGTAACTCGCGAAGCCGATTTTTACGGCTCAATGGATGGTGCGAGTAAATTTGTAAAAGGCGATGCCATTGCAGGTATTGTTATATTAATCATAAATATTGTTGGTGGTTTATTTGTAGGTATGATTCAGCATAATTTGAGTTTTGGCAACGCAATGGAAGTATATACATTACTTACCATTGGCGATGGCTTAGTTGCTCAACTCCCTTCTTTACTGCTTTCAATTGGTACCGCGATTGTTGTAACACGTCAAAATGAGTCGCTCAATATGGGTGACCAATTTAAGAAACAACTAGGTAACGAAAAATCACTCTTTATTGCTTCAGGTATTTTGATCATCATGGGGTTAGTGCCTGGTATGCCGCATTTTGCTTTTTTAAGTTTAGGTGCGTTACTGGGTTATTTAGCTTACTACACACAGCAAACTAAGTTAAAAGCCGCTGCAGCAGAGGCCGAAGAAGCCGCCAGTGGCGGAAGCGCTGCAACAGGTATTGCCAATAAACAAGAGCAAAAAGAACTTGGTTGGGATGATGTTCAACAGGTTGACGTAATTGGCTTAGAAGTAGGCTATAGATTAATTCCGTTGGTAGATCAATCTCAAGGTGGTGAGCTACTTAATCGTATTAAAGGTGTACGTAAAAAGCTTTCTCAAGAACTTGGTTTTTTAGTACCACCTGTTCATATTCGCGATAATTTAGAGCTTGACCCTAATGCTTACAGAATAACGCTAATGGGTGTTTCAACCGGTGAAAGCGAACTTAAACATGGTGACGAGCTAGCGATTAACCCAGGGCAAGTATTTGGCCCAATTAAAGGGGTTGAAACTAAAGATCCTGCGTTTGGCCTTGATGCAGTATGGATCAAGCCAGATCAAAAAGATGAAGCGCAATCACTAGGTTATACCGTTGTAGATTCAGCCACGGTAGTTGCCACTCATATTAGCCAGTTATTAACTAACAGCGCGGCGTTGCTACTAGGGCATGAAGAAGTCCAAAACCTGCTTGATATGCTCGCTAAAAGCCACCCTCGCTTAGTAGAAGGGCTAGTACCAGATGTGTTGCCATTAACTGCAATTGTAAAAGTACTGCAAAATTTATTGAATGAAGGTGTAGCTATTCGCGATATGCGCTCAATTGTTCAAACCCTTGTTGAGTATGGCCCGCGTAGCCAAGACCCTGATGTATTAACGGCTGCAGTGCGTATTTCTCTGCGTAGGTTAATTGTTCAAGATGCGGTTGGTATGTCATCAGAAATCCCTGTCATAACCTTGGCACCTGAGTTGGAACAGATGTTGCATCAGTCATTACAAAATGCAGGCGATGAAGGTGCCGGTATTGAGCCTGGACTTGCAGAGCGACTTCAAGTGTCATTGACACAAGCGCATCAAAATCAAGAAATGGCCGGTGAACCTTCTATATTGCTAACGTCAGGAATGTTACGCACTGTGTTATCTCGTTTTGTTAAGTACACCATTCCAGGATTGAGAGTGATGTCTTATCAAGAGGTACCAGACGAAAGACAGATCAAGATTGTTAGCTCTGTAGGCCAACAATAAGATTTTAACAGGGGTTGAATCATGAAAATTAAACGTTTTTTTGCTAAAGATATGCGCACAGCACTTAAAGAAGTTAAAGATGAGTTAGGTGTTGATGCGGTTATTATGTCAAATAAGAAGCTGGCTAACGGTGTAGAAATTGTAGCGGCAGTTGATTATGACAAAGCAGCCCCTAAAGTAGCAGCGCAACCACAACGTACTGCAGAACCGCGCGCTCAAGCACCACAGCAAAGCATGCATAATTTTGTAAAACCAGAGCCTCAGCGTGCCAAACCAGAGCCGCAAGCAAAAGTGGCTGACAGCCTACAGGCTTTATTAGAGCGCCAATCACCGCGTCCTCGCTCCCCTGAACTTGCATCAATGTTTTCACAATCAGGTATTGATACTACCGATAACTATCAAGAACCAGCTATGGAACAGCGTACTAAAAATATGTTTGCTCCTGAAAATGCAGCGCCAGTTCGTCCACAAACTCAAGCGGATAGCTTAGGTTTTGATGATTTAGACAGCGACTTTGATGATTTAGATAGTCCAGTAACTGCTCGCCAACAAACACCCAATAATGAAAGCGAAGAAATGACAACAATGCGTGAAGAAATGAACGCAATTCGTCAATTACTTGAGCATCAAGTATCAGGCTTAATGCAGCAAGATATGGCGCGTCGCGATCCAACACGCGCTTGCATGGTTGACCGCTTAGTCGGTATGGGTATTGATAAAGAAGTAGCGCAACAAATGGCATGTTTTGTACCTGATGATGTATCTCGTAAGCAAGGCTGGAAAGCGTTGTTAACGATGGTCGAAGATCAAATGCAAACAACCAATAATGAAATACTTCGCCAAGGTGGTGTATATGCGTTAGTGGGTCCAACAGGTGTTGGTAAAACAACAACAGTTGCTAAGCTTGCAGCGTTAGGTGCACAAAAATATGGCGCTGATAAAGTGGCCTTAATAACCACTGATACATACAGAATTGGTGCTTATGAACAGCTTGCTACTTACGGCCGTATTATTGGTTGTGGTGTAAAGCAAGTTAAAGATGCTAATGAATTAGCTGAAGTTTTATATCATTTACGAAATAAACGTCTAGTATTAATTGATACAGCAGGTATGAGTCAGCGAGATTTACGTTTGACTGAGCAGTTAAACACGTTAATGCGTAACCAACGTGTGGATATTCGCAGCTACTTAGTACTAAGCGCGACGGCACAAATTAATGTATTACAAGAAACAGTACGTCACTTTAAAAAAGTACAGTTAAGTGGTTGTATTTTCACTAAGTTAGATGAATCATTAAGTTTGGGTGAGATTATTAGTATTGCGATTCAAAATCGCCTCCCAATAGGGTATCTTACTAACGGTCAACGAGTGCCAGAAGATATTCGTGTTGCAAATGCTGAGAAACTAGTGAAAAAGGCTGAGCAATTATATTTAAAAAGAACAAAAGCACAACATTCAAGGCACCAAGCAGTGGCGCCAAGTACAGTAGGGATGTATGATTAACACAGTATTAGATCAAGCAAGCGGCCTGCGCAAAATGAGTCAAAACAATAACAACGGCGTAAAAGTTATCGCTGTAACCGGTGGTAAAGGTGGGGTAGGGAAAACAAATGTTTCTCTAAATACCGCTATTGCACTAGGGCAACAAGGTAATAGAGTATTAGTGCTGGATGCTGACTTAGGTTTAGCAAACTGTGATGTGATGCTTGGTTTACGTGTAGAGCGCAATTTATCACACGTTTTGTCAGGTGAATGTGAGCTTGACGAGATTTTAGTTGAAGGCCCTGCTGGTATTAAAATTGTACCCGCTACATCGGGCTCGCAAAGTATGGTTGAACTATCGCCATCTGAGCATGCCGGGCTAATTCGTGCATTTAGCGAATTGAATACCGAATTTGATATTTTAATTGTAGATACAGCCGCTGGTATTTCAGACATGGTGCTAAGCTTCTCACGAGCAGCACAAGATGTAATGGTTGTAGTGTGCGATGAACCAACATCAATAACCGATGCTTACGCACTTATTAAAGTATTAAGCCGCGAGCACGGTGTTTATAAGTTCAAAATTGTTGCCAATATGGTCCGCAGTATGCGTGAAGGCACTGAATTATTTGCAAAACTATCTAAAGTTACCGATCGCTTTTTAGATGTTTCAATGGAGCTAGTAGCAACGGTTCCTTATGACGAAAATATGCGCAAAGCAACACGTCGCCAAAAGGTGATTGTTGAGCTCTTTCCAAGTTCGCCAGCCGCTCTCGCGTTTAAAGCGCTGGCGACAAAAGCAGTTAAATGGCCAATACCAAATCAACCATCTGGGCATTTAGAGTTTTTCATTGAGAAACTAGTAAACGGCTAATTATGACAACATTGGTGAATAGAGCTATGGGATATCAATCAACACAAAACTTAAATGTGATTGTTGAGAAACATGCATCACTTGTCAAAAAAGTGGCATGTCATCTAATTGCTCGATTACCACCTAGCGTTCAGCTTGATGATTTAATTCAATCAGGAATGATAGGTTTAATAGAAGCTTCAAAAAACTTTGATGCAACAAAAGGCGCAAGCTTTGAAACCTTTGCCGGTATTCGTATTCGCGGGGCTATGCTTGATGAAATGCGCCGTGGTGATTGGGCTCCTCGTTCAGTACACCGTAAAAGCCGACAAGTTGCAGAGGCAATTACTGGGCTCGAAAGCAGTCTGAATCGCGAACCAACAGATACAGAAGTTGCTGAAAAACTTGAAATTTCACTCAATGAGTACCATCATATTTTAAATGATGTTAATACCAGTAAAGTATTAGGCATAGAAGACCTTGGTGTAGATGAGGATGTTATTACTCCCGTAGGCCAAGATTTAGCGCTAGACAAACCTTTTAATAATGTTAAAAATGATCGGTTTAATGAGTCTTTGCTAAATGCAATAAAGTCATTACCAGAGCGTGATGCGATGGTACTTTCTTTATACTATAACGATGAAATGAATTTAAAAGAAATAGGACATATACTCGATGTAAGCGAATCGCGTGTAAGTCAGATACATGGTCAGGCGATGATTAAGCTTAAAGCTAAAATCAATGACTGGATAAACTAGTAGTAAGTAAACTAAGGTTAATACCTCACTGGGGGATGTTTTGGATAAAAACATGAAAATTCTTGTAGTTGATGATTTTTCAACGATGAGACGAATTATAAAAAACCTATTACGTGACTTAGGTTTCACTAACGTTCAAGAAGCTGATGACGGGTCTACAGCTTTGCCTATGTTACAAAATCAAGTGTTTGATTTTGTGGTTACAGATTGGAATATGCCGGGAATGCAAGGTATTGACCTTTTAAGAGCAATTCGTGCAGATGATAAGTTAAAACATATCCCTGTACTGATGGTAACGGCAGAAGCTAAAAAAGAACAAATAATAGCTGCAGCGCAAGCTGGCGTTAATGGTTATATTGTTAAGCCATTTACGGCTGGAACATTAAAAACTAAATTAGAAAAAGTATTTGAACGCTTAGGCTAATGATGGGGGAGAGGCTTATGTCAGCACCAGCTGCGCCTCAAATAACGTTAGAACAAGCTCGTCAACTCGTCATTTATTTAGAAAACGATGAGCAAGATAAAGCTAATCAGTTGATTTTAGAGACAGCTTCGCAAGAGCAGTCTAAATTATTTGCTGAAGTTGGGAAGTTGACTCGTCAACTGCACGAAGCACTTAAAAGCTTTGAGCTTGATACTCGCTTAACTAACATAACGACAGATGCGATTCCAGATGCTAAAAAGCGGCTTAATTATGTTATAGAAATGACAGAAAATGCGGCTAATAAAACAATGGATGCTGTTGAGGCTAGTTTACCTATAGCTCAGCAACTTGCAGATGAAATATCTCATATCAAACCGACATGGGATCGTTTAATGAGCCGGGAGATTGAGCTTGGTGAGTTTAAACAACTTTGCCATAGTATCGATAAGTTTATGAATAACTCTCATCATAAAACGGATGAGCTTCAAAGCTTAATGACAAATGTACTAATGGCTCAAGACTATCAAGACTTAACAGGTCAAGTTATTCGCCGTGTTATAGAACTTGTTAGAGAAGTAGAAGAAAGCTTACTTCATCTTTTAACAGCGTTTGCTGAACAAGATGACAGTGACAACACAGCGAATAAAGTAGAACAACAAAAAATAAAAGAACCAGTTGCCACACAAACTTTAGCAGGTCCTGAAGGCCCTATTATTGATAAAGAATCGCGTAATGATGTTGTGTCTGATCAAGATGAAGTCGATGATCTTTTATCAAGTTTGGGCTTCTAAGAGGAGAGTAACTGCATGTTTGAAGTCGATGAAGATATTTTACAAGACTTTCTTGTAGAGGCAGGAGAAATCCTAGAGCTTTTATCTGAACAGTTAGTTGAACTGGAAAATAATCCAGAAGATACCGAGTTACTAAATGCCATATTTAGAGGCTTTCACACTGTAAAAGGTGGTGCAGGCTTTTTAGCTATGACAGAACTTGTTGATGCTTGCCACGGCGCTGAAAACGTATTTGATTTACTACGTCAAGGCGTGCGAACGGTCAATTCAGAGTTAATGGATGTTATTTTACAAGCGCTCGACACCATTAATGAAATGTTCGCGACTATCCAAAATAGGGATAAGCCAGAACCAGCAGATCCTGAGTTACTTCAAACCCTCCATATTTTGGGCCTACCTCCAACAGAAGCCGAGCTTAATGGAGTCGCTTCAGAAACTGACGTTGAACAACCTCTTGACGAAGTAGTTGATACGCCAATAGCTGAGGACGAAGATCCATTTGCATTTGATGAAATGTTTAGTGGAACTCCTTCGGTTAGTGACGCTGAAATAAACGAAATCACTGAAGATGAATTTGAAAACTTACTTGATGAACTACACGGTAAAGGACAAGGTCCTGCAGTTGAAAAGCCAGTCGCAAGTAGTAGTGATTTTAATGGTGATATTACTGATGATGAATTTGACAGCTTATTAGACGAGTTACATGGAGTTGGCAGTTTTGGTGAGGTTGCGAGTAAAGCACCTGAGCAAAGTAATGCAGTTAAAGCACCTGTAGAACCAGCTAAATCATCGTCAAATACTGCTAATTCATCAGATGATGAAATTAGTGATGATGAATTTGAAGCGCTTCTTGATGAACTTCATGGTAAAGGCACTGCACCTAAATCAATAGAAAGCACTCCTGCTGTGAAACAGCCCAATATTCCAGCTAAACCAGCTGCAAAAGCGAGTGTGCCTGTAAAAAAACCAGAACCTGTAAAAGCACCCGTTTCTAAACCGGTAGAAAAACCGGTTGCTAAAGCAGCGCCAGTGACGCCTAAAAAATCAGCGCCACCGGCAGCAGAGACGACAGTTCGCGTAGATACAAAACGACTTGACCAAATTATGAATATGGTTGGTGAGTTAGTACTTGTGCGAAATCGTTTGGTTAGTTTAGCGACCAACTCAGACAGTGAAGCAATGGGTAAAGCAATCTCTAACTTAGATGTAGTGACTGCTGATATTCAAGGCGCGGTTATGCAAACGCGAATGCAACCAATTAAAAAGGTATTTGGTCGTTTCCCTCGCGTAGTACGCGATTTAGCACGCAGCTTAAACAAAGACATTGACTTACAACTTGTAGGTGAAGAAACCGATTTAGATAAAAACTTAGTGGAAGCACTAGCCGATCCGCTTGTGCATTTAGTTCGAAACTCAGTTGACCACGGTATTGAAATGCCAGCTGTTCGTGAGGCTGCCGGTAAGCCTAGAACAGGTAATGTTACTTTATCTGCGTCTCAGGAAGGCGACCATATTTTGTTGACCATTAAAGATGATGGCGCTGGTATGGATGCTGAGAAACTGAAAAAAATAGCAATTAGTAAAGGCGTACTCGACCACGATCAAGCGAGTCGACTTTCTGACACTGAAGCATACAACCTCATTTTTGCACCTGGCTTTTCAACAAAAGAAGAGATATCTGATATTTCAGGTCGTGGTGTTGGAATGGATGTGGTGAAAACTAAAATCACCCAATTAAACGGCTCTGTAAGTATTCAATCTGAGTTAGGCGTAGGTACCATTTTAGAGATAAAAGTACCACTTACCTTAGCCATATTACCGACCTTAATGGTAATTGTTGGCGCACAAACATTTGCGTTACCACTTGCGGGTGTTAGTGAAATATTCAACTTAGATTTAACGAAAACAAATGTGGTCGATGGGCAATTAACAATTATTGTGCGTAAAAAGGCAATACCGTTATTCTACCTCGAGCACTGGTTAGTTAAAGGCTCGGATCGTTCACAGCGAAAAGCAAAAGGCCATGTAGTTATTGTGCAAATTGGTACGCAGCAAATTGGTTTTGTTGTTGACTCATTAATTGGCCAAGAAGAAGTTGTAATTAAACCACTTGATGCGTTACTACAAGGTACCCCAGGTATGGCAGGCGCTACAATTACTTCAGATGGTGGCATTGCACTGATTTTAGACGTTCCAAACATGTTAAAACATTACGCAGGCTAATAATAAAGTAGGTATATATTTAATATATACCTACGCATAAATTTAATAAGAGAGCTAAATGGCCGTTAAAGTTTTAGTTGTTGATGATTCAAGCTTTTTTCGCCGCAGGGTAAGCGAAATCCTTGAGCAAGATAGCGATATACAAGTTATAGGCTTTGCTGTGAATGGCAGAGAAGCTGTTGAAAAAGCAGCTCAGCTACGTCCAGATATGATCACTATGGATGTCGAAATGCCTGTGCTTGATGGTATTAGCGCAGTTAAAGAGATAATGGCGAGTAATCCAACGCCTATCTTAATGTTTTCATCACTAACACGTGATGGCGCAACAGCAACGTTTGATGCGCTAGATGCTGGAGCAATGGATTTTTTACCGAAAAAATTTGAAGACATCGCTCGCAATAATGAAGACGCTATAAAGCTTTTACAAAATAAAGTGAAAGATATAGGGCGAAGACGTTTACCGCGAACGCTTAAATCTGCAACACCACCTAAGCCAGTAATATCAACTAAACCGATAACAAGCTCACTTTCGCAAAGAACAAACACACTAACGCCTTCGATAAAACAACCCGATAGAAGCTTTCAAAGAGCAGCACCTACAACACCGTCAGGTTCTAATGTTGCCTCAATGCGAGCAAGTGGAAAGCAATACCAGCTTGTAGCTATTGGCACTTCTACAGGTGGCCCTGTTGCACTACAAACTATACTGACTCAATTGCCAGCTAATTTTCCTCACCCTATTTTGCTTATTCAGCATATGCCTGCGGCTTTTACACCTGCATTCGCAGCGCGCTTAAATGGTCTGTGCCAAATAAAAGTGAAAGAAGCGCAACAAGGTGACCGCTTACAACCAGGAACGGCTTATCTAGCGCCTGGCGGACAGCAGATGATGGTAGAAGGGCGTGGTGCAAATAGAACTCTGCGCGTATTTGAAGATCATAGCGAGAGAATAAGTTATAAACCGAGTGTAGATGTAACTTTTGCCAGTGCAGCAAAAACGTATCAAGGCGATGTGCTTGCTATTGTTTTAACAGGCATGGGCGCTGATGGACGTGACGGTGCAAGAATGTTAAAGCAAACGGGTGCAACTATTTGGGCACAGGATGAGAAAAGCTGTGTTGTTTATGGAATGCCTCAAGCCATTGCTAATGCGGGGCTTTCGAGTGAAAGCTTAGCATTGAGCGATGTTGCAGCACGTATAAAGAGAGAGGTAGGTTGTGGATAAACTCTCAATATTTGGACTATTTGTAGCACTGGGTGCAATAGGTTTAGGTTACTCTTTAGAAGGCGGCGTTGTTTCTGCTTTATTTAATGGCCCTGCCCTTATTATTGTATTAGGCGGCACGCTTGGTGCTGTTATGTTGCAAACATCAGCAAGTACCTTTAAAAAAATGCTAAATATGAGTTCTTGGGTTTTTGTTGCGCCACAATATGATATTGAAGATGCAATAGATCAAGTTAAGCGATGGTCTCATAAGGCACGTCAAGAAGGTTACTTAGCGCTTGAAAACGAAGCGCTAGCTCACCCAGATGCATATGCAGCAAAAGGTTTAAGCTTGCTTGTAGATGGCTGCTCAGAGCAAAAACTACGTGACACGCTTGAAATTGATTTACTGCTAGAACGCGATCGCTTGCTTGAAGCCGCACGTGTTTATGAAGCGATGGGGGGCTACAGTCCTACCATTGGTATTTTAGGTGCTGTGCTTGGTTTAATACAGGCAATGTCGTTTATTACCGATCCACAAATGCTTGGTGCAGGCGTTGCAACGGCATTTATCGCGACTATTTATGGTGTTGGTTTAGCTAATTTATTGTTTTTACCTATGGCAAATAAGTTAAAACAGCGTGTAGAGCAAAAAATGCTTTACCATGAAATGCTTGCCGAAGGTGTGATTGCAATAAGCGTTGGCGAAAGCCCCGTAAATATAGAATTAAAGCTTGAAGCCTACCGTGTAGAGCGTCCTAATTTAGTGGACGAATAACATGCTACGCCGACGACTGCGTCACTCTGCTCCAAAAAATCAACATACAGAGCGTTGGCTTGTATCGTATGCCGATTACATGACCATTATGTTTGCTTTTTTTGTGGTGCTGTATGCGATAGCGATCAACAAAGAAGAACAATTTCAAATATTGTCAGACTCCCTTGAACACGTTTTTGATAAATCTGCCCGCCAGCACTCCCAGCAAGGTGAGGGCGTCAATGGTAATGGAATATTGACTGATAGAGTGACACCTGAACAAGAAGTTCTTTATGGTGAAAGTATTTTAAAAGAAGAACAAGGTCCAGAGTTACTCGATGGTCAAAGTGATACAAGTAACATACAACAAAAATATTTAGGTAAACCACTCGATAGCTTACTTACTAAACTGCAGTCAGCGCTTATTGATGAAATTCGTGATGGAGAAGCCAGCTTAGAGCTTAATCAAGATTGGCTGATTATAGAGCTAAGCTCAGGTATGTTATTTTCAAGTGGTAGCTCAGTTGCACACTCTAGGGCAAAACAAGTCGTCAAAATTGTTAAAGATATTATTGCTCCAGTAGATAACTATATTAGGGTGCGTGGCTATACTGATGATGAAAGTATTCGCAATGAAATATTTCGCTCAAATTGGGAACTCTCGGTTGCTAGAGCAACATCTATTTTAGTAGAGCTGGAAGCATTAGGTATTAATTCTGCCAGAATGGCGATAGAAGGTTATGGTCAATATTCACCTTTTGTAAGTAACGATACAGAACAAGGGCGAGCAGAAAATCGTAAAGTTGTTATTGCACTTTCTAAGTATGGTTTACCACCAATACAAGACATTAAAGGTGATGAACAAGCCGTCAAGCCAGTAGCGGAAGAGCCTGAAATTGAGCTTCCTTCAGATGACGATACAATAAAAATAATTCGTTTGCCTCATGGTGGTATTCGCATAACAACGCGCAATGAACAGTAATTAGGATGTAATGTGAAGATTTGGACTGTCGCAAATCAAAAAGGTGGTGTTGGTAAAACAACAACAGCAGTGAGCCTTGCTGGTATTTTAGCTTTGCAGGGTAAGCGTGTGTTGCTTATTGATACAGATCCTCATGCATCACTCACTTATTACTTTGGCATTGACTCAGAAGATTTGGAAGTCAGCGTATATGATATTTTTGCGCGTGGCACGAGCATGCAAAGTGAAGAGATACTTCAAGCTTTATGCCCATCAACACTTGAAAACCTAGATATTTTACCCGCAACAATGGCGATAGCCACGCTTGATAGAAGCATGGGAAATAAAATAGGTATGGGATTAATACTAAAAAAAGCGCTTGCAAAAATCAGTGAACATTACGATTATGCCATTTTAGATTGCCCCCCAGTTTTAGGGGTGTTAATGGTTAATGCGCTTGCAGCAAGTGAGCGAATTTTAGTGCCAGTGCAAACGGAATTTTTAGCACTGAAAGGGCTTGATAGAATGATGCGCACTATGGAATTAATGCAAACCTCTCAAGCGAAAGATTATCAATATACTATAATCCCTACTATGTATGATAAACGAACTAAAGCATCGTTAGAAGCATATAAAACACTGCAAAGTACGTATGGTGATAAAGTCTGGCCAGGTGTGATACCGGTAGATACTAAATTTAGAGATGCAAGCTTTGCGCAAAAAGTGCCTGTAGAGTATTGTCCTCGTTCGCGTGGTGTATACGCATATAAAGCACTGCTAGAATATTTAATTGAACAAGGTTAATGAATGAGTAAGCAATTATTTGCTAATGAAAAAGTAATGAAACAATACCTAGGGGCTTTGTTATGTGAAGACGAGCCTGTAGATAACCTTGAGCCAGTCGCAAAATTACTTGAGCAAATGCCACACGACTCGCAGCAAGAACATATTCATTTAAAACCAAAAGAACAGATAAAAGCGGCAGAAAAAATATTTGATCAAGACTTACTTAATTCTGAAATTAAGCCAATAGTTGAACCTATTTTTGAAGCCGAAAAAGTTAATAAAGCCATTGACGATGAAGTAATAGAGCCGATAAGTACGATTACAGAAGAACCAGAACCTCAGATTATAACCACCAGCCAATCTGACTATTTTGATGGTGAATTTCAGGCATTATTTTTTGAAGTTGCTGGTTTAACATTGGCTGTGCCATTAAAAGCATTAGGCGGTATACATCAATTAGGTGAAGTAAATCATTTATTTGGTAAGCCAAAGTGGTTTAAAGGCGTTATGCTCAACAGAGAAGAAAAGCTTAATGTTGTTGATACTGCTCGTTGGGTAATGCCAGAAAAGTATGATGATAAATTAGAGGCGTCTTTAGATTATCAGTATTTAATTACCTTAGGTGATAGCCAGTGGGGCTTATTAGCTGAAAAGTTGATAAATAACATTACATTGAGTAAAGAAGATGTAAAATGGCGTACAAATAAAAGTAAGCGCCCATGGCTTGCTGGTGTTATAAAAGAAAAAATGTGTGCTTTAATAGATGTAGATAATTTAAATATATTATTAGAGAAAGGCTTAGATAGCCGTCAGTAGTAATGACCATTACGGGGTAATAGCATGAATCAAGATAAATTACTGTCAGCAAATAAAAACGCAGATAATAATGATGAAATTTTACAGTGGGTTACGTTTAAGCTAGAGGAAGAAACCTACGGCGTAAATGTAATGCAAGTACAAGAAATACTTCGTTATACAGAGATAGCCCCTGTACCAGGTGCACCTTCTTACGTTATTGGTATTATTAACTTACGCGGTAACGTTGTAACTGTTATTGATACTCGTGCACGTTTTGGTTTGTTAGCTGCTGATGCAACCGATAATTCTCGTATATTAATTATTGAAGCTGAAGAGCAAGTTATCGGCATTTTAGCCGACAGCGTATCTGAAGTCGTTTATTTACGCAGCTCTGAGATCGATAGTGCACCAAATGTTGGTACTGAAGAAAGTGCTAAGTTTATTCAAGGCGTTTGTAATCGTGATAATGAGCTACTGATTTTAGTCGATTTAAACAAGTTACTCAGCGATGATGAATGGGATGAGTTAAGCGATATATAAGCTTTACCAAATAAATTATGCTGTTACTTAGTATAGCTATATCAGCGTTAGCGGTAGGACTTATATCGCTTGCGCTAATAATTGCATTAAAAAACAAACAAGTGAATGAAGTTAATGCTGTATTACAGCAGCTTAAAGATAGCTCAGAGCAAACTCATATTTTGCGAAGTGAAATTTCAGAGCTTAGAACAGGGCTTTTAAGTATTGGTAAGCGAGTGCTTGAGGTTGAGCAACAGAATCAAGATTTAATACAACAACAAGCTGCGCAAAAATACGATGACCCTGATGCTAAAATTTACTCTCGTGCAGTAAAAATGGTTGAGTTAGGTGCGGACCTCGATGAGGTGATACGCGAATGCGAATTACCGCGAGCAGAAGCCGAATTACTATTTTCACTACATAAACAAAAAGGCGCTTAGCGCCTTTTTAGTTATAAGCGTGTAAATAATCTCACGCTTTAATATTTAACTTACCTTGAAAGTCTTGCCAGCCTGGCGGAAATTGACCTCTTAATACATACGAAAACGCAATAAGCTCTGCAATTACATAATAAAGCTCTTTAGGGATTTCTTCCCCTAAGCTTAAATGCGACAACGTTTTAGCAAGCGCAGCATCTTCGTGGATCATAATTCCTTTTAATTTTGCCGCTGCAATTATTTCGTCAGCTAACTCACCAAACCCTTTTACACTTACAGTGGGTGTGTTGCCAGCTTCGTATAAAAGCCCAATGGCTGACTTATTAATAGGTGTATCACTCATTACTAAACCTTAATATTAATAATTGCATGAGATTTATAAAATGCCTGATTATTTGCATCGCCTCGCTTTAAGTTGAGCTCTCCAACTTGTAAACCGTGCTTAGCTAGTTTGGATCTTAAATTATCTAAGTGAGGGTGAGCAATTGCGCTTACTTCTTGGCTCGAGGCTAATAGCTGGCAATCGAGTGCTTTATCCATTAACTCAGCGGTAATCTGTAACTGCCCAATCTGTGCATAATCAAAGTTTAACCTGACAAACCATACATTTTTATCTTCTAATTTATCTGCGCTTGGCTTTTTATACTGCCCCAATGTTATTTCTGTTTGGGCGGCCTCAGGCGGCAATTTCATTGGTAATAAAAATTGTGCAAGCGGGTTTGTGTCTGGTTGTTGATTTGGTGTTGAAACACTTACTTGGGTAAGTGTGTTTTTAACGTGTACGATTTCGCTAGCCAATGCTTGAACTTGAGCTTGCTGCAGTTGCTCAAGTATTTTTGCTCCCGCGTTTCCTGTTTTAAAAGTAGGTATGAGTACTTGTAAAAGTGCATCTAAGCCAGTTTGGTTATTAAAGTTTATCGGTGTTACTGATTGGCTAATTATAGGGGCTGCTAAAATACTCACTGCAACTTGTTCAAGTCCTTTAGTGAAGCTACTTTGTAGTATATCACCCGTTAATTGAGATGGTTGTAAGGTGGCTAATACTTCACGCCGTATGGTCGCAGGGTTAATATTATTACTTGAGACCATGCGATTAAATGCTTGGTTAATTAAGCGAGTTAAATCGGGCGTTTCTTTTGTTGCTCTATTTGTAATGTCAGTAATTTGACTACTTAAAAGCTGTTTGTTACCAGCTAATCTATCCGTAGGGATTGTGGTATCAGGAAGCTTTAATAGTGTGCTTAATAGCTTTGCTTCTATTGGTTGTAGCATTTGACTACGAGAGGCAATATTAGATAACGGCTCTGCTAATGGGAGCATGTTTTTAATCGAGGCTGAGTTTGCACTGTTTTGATTGTTGCCGTTTATTACTGGTTGCACTGAAGAGGTTATTTGCCCTTTAGTAACAATTTCACTTGTAGGCTTAATTAACGTATCAACTTTACTGTTAGTACTAATATTCAGAGCACTCAATTGACTCGCGTTTAAATTACTTGGCTTAGCGCTCGCCACTCCATTTTGAGTAATATTATTTGGCGTTGGCGTGTTAGCTGTTGTTATATTTGTAGATGATTGCCAAACACTAACACTTCCTTTTATTTGCTGAGTTAATTGTACAAGTGGCGGAAGTCTTGAAAAGTGCTCTGGTAAAGTATTGCTCGTATTACTATTTAACGCAGTACTTACATTTTGGGTAATGTTAACTCTATTTAACGGTGATACTGTTAATTGCATAACTAAGCTCGGCCTTTGTATCGCAGATGATCCAGACGGCGGCATTAACTCAGATTTATTTGCTGCTGCAAAGGGCTTACTTTCAAAATATTTAACTGCATCATTAATTCGCGTTTTTAAATCACTAAAGCTATTTTGTAGCCACGACTTTATTGGGCTATCAGGTGTAAGCAGTGGGCTTGCTTTAATAGTGGACGCAGAAAAATGTATTTCAGGGACACTGCTTTTTTGAGCTAAAAGTAACTCGTTAAACGGTTTAGAAAATGAGTTATTAAGAGTTACTTTTATATTATTAGTATCGGTTTTAATAAGTAATTTATCAGCCTGATTTATTAAATTTACCTTAATGGGGGTGTTGGGTAGCTCACTAACTTGTTGATTAGTAATAGGCGTTGTAAACGAACCTGACTTTTGAGGATGAGTCAAAATAGCTAGTTTAGGTGTTGCTTGAAGTTGCGCACTAGGTAATAAGGCCACGAGTAATTTAGTAAGTTTAGTTTGGCTAAGTGGTTGCGTATGAATTGTATCTGCAAAGCGATTAATAACATTAAGCTGTGCGCCTTTGTTAGTCGTACTAACAACTACTTTTAAAGGCTGCTCAGTTAAAAGTAACTGCGCTACGTCTTTATTTATGGCAATACTGGCGTTAAGTTTATCAATTACTAATTTTGGGGTAGGGGACATAACCACCTGTAAATCCATTGGTTTGCTTTGTACCTCAGTGCCCGTGCTTACATAATTTAATAAACGCTGTAATTGTACTGGTTGATTTAAAGTAAGGGTTGTAGTGTTTGGCGTGATGTTGAGCTGTTTGCCATCGGGACTAAGTTGTATGTTAGCACTGGCTATCTTTTGTAAATTTTGAGGTGCGCTTGTAGTGCCAAGTCTTAATGTTTGCCAATGTTTATCAATAAATACATCAAGCGTAATCGAGTCTTTCGAAAATTGAATGTTTTTAGCCGCAAGTACCTCATTAGGTAATTGCGATAACTCATTGGTTTGAGGGTTTGTCGATTGATTGATAACCAATGAATTAGATAATGTTATTTGCGTTGGCGTATTCATTATTTTAAATCAAGTTTTCTCTATTTTAAGTGAATCGATTTTAAAGCAATATTCGTATTACCCTATCATTATGGTAGACTAACGCCTAATTTTTGGCAGAGAGAATCGTCATCTTGTTACACATTAAGTCCGTCACCTGCATCAAGCAAGATCGTTGTTTGTTTGCGGATCTTAATTTTAGCCTTAATAGCGGTCAAATCATGCAATTAGCGGGTCCTAATGGGGCTGGTAAAACATCGCTATTGCGTATTATCGCAGGCTTTTCTGTGCCTGATGAAGGAGCTGTTTTATTTCAAGAACAGCCTATATCTAAGTATTACGAAGAGTATGCCAGAGAACTACTCTTTATAGGCCACAAAACAGGTGTAAATACTCAGCTTAGTGCAGTTGAAAATGTTCGTCATTGGTTACAAATTAATGGCTACATAAACCAGCCTGACTTGTATCCCATTTTAGCGCAACTTGGCCTTGTTGGACTTGAAGATGTACCGGTTAGAATGTTATCTGCTGGACAACAAAGACGTGTAGCTTTGGTCAGGCTTTGGTTAAGTGATGCTAAATTATGGGTACTTGATGAGCCATTTACCGCGCTTGATAAAAGCGGTGTTGCCTTTTTACAGCAGCGATTTACCGAGCACTTACTAAACGGTGGAGCTATTTTGTTAACGACTCACCAAGACTTAACGACCCATTTTAGTAACTTGCAAACGGTTACACTGGAGTATCGTCACTAATGACTCGTCAACATTCTTATTGGTTGCTATTTAGTGCGGTATTTACCAAAGATGTAAAACTTGCGTTTCGCCAGCGCGCTGAAATTGTAAATCCTATTTTGTTCTTCTTAATTGTAATTTCATTATTTCCGTTAGCAATCGGGCCTGAGCCTGGTTTACTAGCGAGAATGGCACCGGGAATTATTTGGGTTGCCGCATTACTTTCTACCATGCTGGGCTTGGATAAACTGTTTAGAGATGATTTTAATGATGGCTCATTGGAGCAGTTAATTGCATCGTCTTACCCGTTATCGTTAACCGTACTTGCTAAAGTGGCTGCTCATTGGGTGGTGACAGGTTTACCGCTTGTATTAATGACCCCGCTATTTGCATTGTTGTTAAACCTAGAAAGTACGGCGTTAACAGCAACCGTTTTAACATTATTATTAGGCACACCATTATTGAGCTTTATTGGCGCAATAGGCGCTGGGCTTACTGTGGGATTACAAAAAGGGGGTATTTTGATGAGTTTACTCGTACTGCCTTTGTATATTCCTGTTTTGATTTTTGCAACGTCGGCTATCGATACCAGTACAATGTCACTGGATTATAGTGGGCAGCTTGCCATCCTTGGTGCAATGTTACTTATTGCTATTATAAGCGCACCAATTGCCATATCGTCAGCTTTAAAAGTGAGTGTAAGTTAATGTGGAAGTGGTTACATCCCTATGCTAAAGCAGAGCGTGCATACCAGTTATGCAATACGTTACTGCCATATTTTGCCGTAGTTACCGTAGTTAGTATGATTGTTGGATGGGTATGGGGGCTTGGTTTTGCACCTGCCGACTACCAACAAAAAGACAGCTACCGTATCATTTTTATTCATGTGCCTTCTGCCATTTTATCTATGGGGGCTTACTCATCAATGGCTATTGCAGCTGTTGTTGCACTTGTATGGCAACTACGAAATGCCGAACTTGCCGTTATTGCTATAGCGCCTGTTGGTGCTTGTATTACAGCTATAGCGCTTATTACTGGCGCTGCATGGGGTAAACCTATGTGGGGTGCTTGGTGGGTATGGGATGCGCGTTTAACGTCTGAACTTATTTTATTATTTTTATATCTTGGCGTGCTTTCGCTTTATCATGCATTTGAAGATAAGAAGTCAGCAGGGCGTGCAGCTTCTATTTTAGCAATTGTTGGCGTAATTAATTTACCTATTATTCATTACTCAGTTGAGTGGTGGAATACGCTACACCAAGGCGCAAGCATTACAAAACTAGACACTAAAGCAATAGACCCAAGTATGTTTTGGCCACTTATGGTTAATATTTTAGCCTTTGCTGCTTTTGTAGGAACAGTGACTTTAATTCGTCTTAAAAATGAAATTTTACAACGCGAAAAGCACCGACCGTGGGTGCGTTTGTTGTTAAATAAGGGGTAATTATGCAGTTTGACTCTTTTTCTGATTTTATTGCAATGGGAGGCTATGGGTTTTATATCTGGCTTTCTTTTGGTACATGCGCTCTTATTTTACTCGGTATTTTAGTGAACTCTTTAAGAGATACCAAACGTATTATGGCTTCAGTTGAGCAACAAATAATACGTGAAGCGCGAATTAAAAAAGCTAAACAGGAACAAGCCTCATGAATCCAAGACGTAAAAAGCGCCTATTGGTAATTATTGCCGTACTGTTTGGTATTGGTGGATCAATTGGTTTAGTGCTTTATGCACTTCAAGAAAATATTAATCTTTTTTATACGCCAAGCGAACTTATTGATGGCAAAGGGCCTAATAAAGAAAAACCATTCATTGGCCAAAAGCTACGTATTGGTGGCATGGTTGTACCAGGCACGGTTGAGCGTAATGAACAGAGCTTACAAGTAAGCTTTAAGCTAATTGATACAGGTCCATTAGTGACCGTGCGTTATCAAGGCATATTGCCAGACTTGTTTCGTGAGGGGCAAGGCATTGTAGCGCAGGGCGTATTAATCGAACCTAATGTTATTGAAGCATTTGAAGTGCTTGCAAAGCATGACGAAGAATATATGCCAGCAGAAGTTGCAGAGGCAGTTAAAGGTATTAAGCACGAAAAACCAAAATACAACTTAGATAGTGGTAATTAGCTATGATCCCAGAAATTGGTTATTTTTCTTTAACGCTTGCCATGGTGCTAAGCGTTTTACTGTGTATTTTTCCTCTTTGGGGCGCGCATACCGGTAATCTTCGATTAATGCGTGCAGCTCCCTCTTTAGCAATTGGGCAATTCGCTTTTGTTTTAATCTCTTTTGCAGCACTTATTTACGCCAGTGTAACGGATGATTTTACCGTATCGTATGTGGCATATCATTCAAGTAGTACGCTACCTTGGTATTACAAAATCACCTCTACATGGGGCGGCCATGAAGGCGCTATTTTACTGTGGTTAGTAATGCAAGCTGGTTGGACTGCCGTTGTTGCTGCGCGTTCTAAATCACTCCCTTGGGTGCTACGTGCCCGAGTATTGGGCGTACTTGGTTTTTTAGGTGTAGGTTTTATGATGTACACCTTACTACTTTCAAGCCCGTTTGAGCGCCTACTTCCTTATTTCCCGGTAGAAGGGCGTGATTTAAATCCGTTGCTTCAAGATCCGGGCATGATTATTCACCCGCCATTACTCTACATGGGTTATGTAGGGCTATCAGTTGCTTTCTCTTTTGCTATTGCTGCGCTATTAACTGGCAAGCTTGATAACACGTGGGCTAAATGGTCACGTCCTTGGACAATGACTGCGTGGGGCTTTTTAACACTAGGTATTACAATTGGTAGCTGGTGGGCATACTCAGAACTTGGCTGGGGTGGCTGGTGGTTTTGGGATCCAGTAGAAAACGCATCATTAATGCCATGGCTTGTTGCGACCGCATTACTGCACTCGTTAAGCGTAACTGAAAAACGCGGTGTGTTTAAATCGTGGACCGTATTACTTGCTATAGCAGCATTTTCATTGAGCTTATTAGGCACATTTATTGTGCGCTCGGGTATTATTGTATCGGTACATGCTTTTGCAACAGACCCTGATAGAGGCTTATTTATACTCGCCTTTTTAGGCATAGTTGTAGGTGGTGGCTTAGCGTTATATGCACTGCGTGTATCGCAAGTACATAGTGAAGGTCGATACAAGTTTGTATCACGCGAAGTGGCGTTATGGCTCAATAATATATTTTTAGTAGTTGCTACATTAATCGTATTGCTGGGTACTTTATTACCTATGGTTCATAAAGAAATGGGCTTGGGCAGTATTTCTATTGGCGAACCGTTTTTTAATAAGATGTTTGCAATAATTTTAGTGCCGTTTGCTATTTTGATGGGGATAGGGCCATTTTTACGCTGGAAGCAAAATAAATGGGCTTTCTTACAAAACAAAATATTAATGGGCGTATTAGCCAGTGTAGTGATTACCTGTGCTTGGTTGTTTTCAAGTTACGATTTAGTAAAACCACTTACGCTACTAGCCACTACGCTTGCGGTTTGGATTGCAATATCAACTGGGATCGACATTTATACTAAATCTGCTGTACACGGCACCTTAAAAGAAGGTTTAAAACGCTTAGGTGTAAGTTACTGGGCTATGGTGCTTGGGCATATTGGTATTTCGTTTGTTATTGCAGGTGTAACGCTTACATCAGCATATTCAGTTGAGCGTGACGTATCGATGAAACAAGGCGACACAGTTCAGCTTAACGAGTATGAATACCGCTTTGATGGTGTTAAAACTATTCGCGGGCCGAACTACAGTGGTCATGCTGGTGTTGTATCGGTGCTTAAAAACAATGAGCTAGTAACACGCTTACACGCCGAAAAGCGTAAGTATGATATTGGTATGCAGTTTATGACCGAGGCGGCAATAGATGCAGGCTTTACACGTGATTTATACTTAGCGTTAGGTGAGCAGTTGAGCCAAGGTGCATGGTCACTTCGCATTTATCATAAACCGTTTGTTCGTTGGATGTGGATTGGTGGTGTGCTTATTTCCCTAGCTGGATTTATGATTTTATTTGATAAACGCTACCGTACATCAGCTAAAACAGCGCGTAGAGCTGCATCGGAGAATGTTTTATGAACCGTAAAATTTTAGCTATTGCGCCGCTTTTAGTATTTGCTTTTGTGTGTGTATTTTTATACCAAGGCCTTTTTGCTAATCCTCGTGAAATTCAAACGGGTCGGTTAGGTCAAGAAATGCCAGCATTTAATCTACCTGATTTAATGCAAGACAATAAGCCGTGGACTAACGAGTCTTTAAAAGGCGAAGTTTACTTACTAAATGTATGGGGTACTTGGTGCCCAACATGTTTAGTTGAACTTGGTTATTTAACTAAGTTACGTGAGCAAGGCGTTAAAATTATTGGGCTTTATTACGTACAAGGTTACGACGCTGACTTTGATGGCCCTTTTGATATGCAATCACTTCGCAGTGAAGTGAGCGATATGCTACAACGTGCGGGTGACCCATATCAATTTAATATCTTGGATTTACATCGTACTTTGTCGTTGGATTTAGGTGTTTCGGGTGCGCCTGAAACATTTTTAGTCGATAAAAACGGCACTATTTTGTTGCATCACACGGGCGATATAAACCCGCGAGTATGGCGAGCCAAATTTGCGCCAATTATGCAGGAGCTTAAATAATGAAATGGTTACTACTTACGCTTAGCCTTTTTGTAAGCATCAGTGCGTTTGCAGAGCAAGATCGCTATCAATTTGATAACAACAAACAAGCAATATTGTTTGAAGAGCTAACTAAAGAGCTGCGCTGTCCTAAGTGTCAAAATCAAAACATTGCGGATTCTGACGCTGTTGTTGCTAAAGACTTGCGCGATAAAGTACTTGTATTGGTTAAAGAAGGTAAGAGCAAAGACGAAGTGATTGATTACATGATTGACCGCTTTGGCTATTTTGTTCATTACGACCCACCAGTTACACCAGCGACTTTAGTACTTTGGGTATTACCTGTATTAATTGTCATAGTCGGCTTTGGTTTTATTGTTATTCGCCAGCGAAAAGCATCAGTAAAACAAACGTGGAGCAGTGACGACGAAATGCTGTTAACGAAGCTAATTGAACAAAATAAACGTCAGGAGCAAAGTTAAATGATTTTAATGTGGGCGTGTTTTGCTTTACTCACACTGGTTGCTCTTGGGTTTGTGATGTTGCCTTTTTTAAAAAAAGAGCGCGTTCAAACAATTACTCATAACGCCAATGCTGAGCTAATTAGCATTTATGAGCAGCGTTTAGTTGATTTACAAACCGATTTAGATAATCAGCGTATTGATACCGTAAATCATGCAGAATCAATTATTGAATTAAAACGCCGTTTATTGAATGAGTTATCACCAGAAAAATCACTAAACAGCAAAGGTAATAATCGTATTTTTGCTTTAACTGGTGGCGCATTTGTTCTTGCTCTAACAGGTGTTTTTTATGGTTTAACGGGTAGCCAGCAGCAAATTTCGGCTTGGCATGATGCAATGGATAATTTAGCTGATTACGGCGAGCGTGCTGTAATGCAAAAAGGTGAGCCGCTTAGCCAAAATGAGCTGCAGGCTTTTGCATTGGCACTTCGTACAAAGCTTAGCCGCTCAGGTGATGACGAAGTCGCTTGGATGCTACTTGGACGAGTTGCTATGTCGCTTAATGAATTTGACATGGCGCAGCAGTCATTTGATAAAGCACTTCGTATGAATCCTGATAATATGCAGGTACTTATTAGTTACAGCCAAGTTTTATTGCTAGAAGGTAGCGAAGCTAATATGACCCGTGCGGCAGGTATGCTCTCAAAAGTACTAAAAGTAGAGCCTACCAATTTAGATGCAATTTCGTTATTAGCACTCATTGCTTATGAGCGTAAAGATTGGCCTCAAGCCAAAGCTGCATTTGAAGTTTTACTTGCGAGTATGGAAAAAAATGATTCTCGTTATAGCATGATCTCTGAGCGTATTGCTGATATAGAGAAGCAAATGCGAGCGGAAGGTTCTGTTATGCCAGTTACTACAACGGGTGCTATTGCAGTTACAGTCGACATTGCAAAAGAGCTTATAGATAAACAGCCAAAAGACGGTATCTTGTTTATATTTGCAAAAGCAGCAAGTGGTTCGCCAATGCCATTAGCTGCTGTTAAACTCGCTAAATATTCATTTCCAATTACAGTTGAGTTGAGTGATAGTAGTGCAATGGTTGCAGGGCTTAACTTATCTAGTGCAGAAAATATTATTATTTCGGCGCGTATTTCTATAGATGACTCGGTTATGCCAAGTTCTGGTGAGCTAGAAGGTCATTCAGAGTCGTTAAAGCGTGAAAGTGTAAGTGACTACCAACTTCAAATTGATACATTAATACCTTAAGGACGTTAGATGTTAAAACACAGTTTTACTTTTTTATGTTTATTGATACTAGCCGGGTGTGCTCAAGTACCACAAAGCAAAGTAGATGACAGAGATCCGCTGCAAAGTATTAATCGTCCGTTATACGACTTTAATATGGATGTACTGGATGCTTATTTATTGCGCCCAGTTGCTGTAGGTTATGTTGAAGTAACGCCTGTACCGGTAAGAAATGGTATTGTTAATTTCACAGGTAATATTACAGCACCTGTCGATATGATTAATGCGGGTTTGCAAGGTAAGCCGGGTAATGCAAGTGTGAGCTTAGCGCGTTTTTTAGTTAACTCTACGGTTGGTATTTTTGGTATTTTTGATGTTGCCAGTTCACTTGGTCTTGAAATTGTAGATGAAGACTTTGGACAAACGTTAGGTGTATGGGGCGTGGGTGATGGCGCTTATTTAATGCTACCTGGCATGGGTCCTACAACAGCACGTAACCTGACCGGTGATGTAGTCGACAACTTTGTATTACCTGAAGTTGCGCTAACGACTCCACAAACTATTCTAGTGTTTGTTTTAAAAGCGGTAGAAGCTCGTGCATCATTAATACCTCAAGAAGGGCTATTAAATGATTCACTTGATCCGTACTTATTTGTAAAAGATATCTACTTTCAGCGTCAAATTTATGAGCTGTACGATGGCAACCCACCTATAAAAGAAGAGCCAGCTGATTTTGATGAAGACTTTTTAGAAAGTTTATAATTGAAAAGCCACTCATAAAAACGCCAGCTAAATGCTGGCGTTTTTATTTGCTGTTTATATATTTATTTTTCGTTCACTACTAACTGCATTTGTTCATTAACCCAAGCTAGCGCTTCATGATAAGCATCGGGAACTTTTTCACCTAGATTTAGCTCTTTCGTTAGCTCGTTTGCAGCTGACCAGTTTGCTTGCTCGTAGTATTTAACTAAGTTTAAATATTTTGCTAGCAAGCCTTCATCGTTTAATAGCGCTGCTTTTATGTCATTAGAAAGTGGAAGCTTTTTCATCACGCTTTCCATGCTCTCATCCAAAATTGCATCCATTAGCGACATCATACCGGTTAAAAATGCCATGCCGGTATCTTTAAACTGCCCATGGGATATAGCGAGCAATTCAGCAAATCGAGCGCGCGTAAGCGATAGCCTTATTAGCTCTACAGGTTTGTCTGCTGATACTTGTGCTGCAAACAGTAGTGACAATAGCTTTTTAATTTCATTGGCGCCAAGCACTATAAGAGCTTGCTTAATGGTACTTATTTCTGCGCGTCTTGCAAATGCGGCAGAATTTGAATACCTAAGTAATTTATAAGATAGATTTACATCACGTTCAAACACATCAGTGATTTTCTTAAGATCCATATCAACACTTGATGTTTCGTAAAGCAATTCAGCTAATGCCATTTCTGAAGGTGGTAGAGCCTTACTTTGTACCATTTCAGGTTTTGAGAAGAAAAATCCTTGGAAATAATCAAACCCAAGCTCTAAAGCTTGTTGGTAAATTTCATAGGTTTCTACTTTTTCGGCAAGTAACTTAATATGTGAGTGCGGTTTTAAATCGTTAAGTACCGTTTTTATTGTATCTATATCGGATGCTAAAAAGTCTATTTTAATAATATCAATAAATGGGTAAAAATGACGCCATACAGGTTGATGAATGTAGTCATCAAGAGCAATAGTGTAACCTTTATCTTTTAAATCTTTAACGATAGCTAATAAACGCTTACCAGGCTGGATAGTTTCAAGTATTTCTACAACTATAGTGTCTTTACCTAGTAGTGTAGGGTAACCCTTTGATAGTGTTTCTAGGGTGAAGTTTATATAGGCAGGTTTATTGTCAGTTAAATCTTCTAAACCAAAATTAAACTGGCTACCCTCTATAAGTCGTGTTGTTGCTTCGTCACCATCTATATCGGGAAATACGTTATCAACGCCATCACGAAATAAAAGCTCATAACCGATAAGTTTTTTATCTCTATCTAAAATCGGTTGACGTGCAGCGTAAAAATACATAAACAGTTCCGTAAGAGTGATGTAATTGGGTATTGTAATAATATATGGCAAAAGATTCAAAATAGCATTACGTATATTTGCATGATTAATAAATTATCATTATAAATTAAGGTGTTTCTTCTATTTAATTCATTATATTTTACCAATTCGCTTTAAAATTATTCAACATGAGTATTTTTGTATCAGCTGGAAGCAACAAGTTGGAGATTTTATTGTTAGGCATGATATAGTCAGCGAGAATGGTTTTTATCCTAATAGTGTCTTTATTATAATATTTTAAGAGTCAATATTCGGATCAAGAGCCTGTTATTAATAATTATGCGGAGGCTAATTTGGAAACAGGAATGATTATTTCACTAGCATTATATTTTGTTGTAATGTTAGGTATCGGACTATATGCATATAAGCAATCTACTGGCGATGTATCAGGTTACATGTTAGGTGGACGAAATCTATCACCAAGTGTTGCTGCACTATCTGCAGGTGCATCTGACATGAGTGGCTGGATTTTAATGGGCCTACCTGGTGCGATGTTTGTTACTGGTTTTAGTAGTACATGGATAGCAATTGGTTTGGTGATTGGTGCTTGGTTAAATTACCTGTTAGTTGCACCTAGATTACGTGTGTACACTGAAAAAGCAAATGACTCTATAACAATCCCAGATTACTTCTCAAATCGCTTCAATGATAAGTCAAACTTATTACGTGTTGTATCTGCTGTTGTTATTATAGTCTTCTTTACTCTTTACACGTCATCTGGTGTTGTAGCCGGCGGAAAATTGTTTGAAAGCTCATTTGGTTTAAGTTATGAAGTGGGTTTATACATTACAACGGGTGTCGTTGTTTTATACACTTTGTTTGGTGGCTTTTTAGCGGTTAGCTTAACTGATTTCGTGCAAGGTTGTATTATGTTCATCGCGCTGATTCTAGTGCCTACCGTTGCATACTCTTTACTTGAACAACCTCTAGAATCTACTTTACATAGTGTAAATCCAGATATGCTTAACTGGATTGGAGCAGGCTCTGCATTAGGTATTATTTCTGCAATGGCATGGGGTTTAGGTTATTTTGGTCAACCACATATCATCGTTCGTTTTATGTCGGTACGTAGTGTTAAGGATATGCCTAAAGCTCGCCGTATTGGTATGACATGGATGATTGTTGCTGCCCTTGGTGCTGTTGGTACTGGTATATTTGGTGCTGCTTATACTTATGAAAATAATATTATAGTTGAAGATCCTGAAACGATTTTCCTAATTCTTTCTGAGTTATTGTTCCACCCACTTATTGCTGGCTTTTTACTAGCTGCAATTTTGGCTGCTATCATGAGTACTATCTCATCGCAATTGCTAGTAAGCTCAAGTTCATTGACTGAAGATTTATATAAAACATTTTTACGTAAAGATGCTAGCGACTTTGAATTAGTTACTGTTGGTCGAATTAGCGTTGCATTTGTTGCCCTGTTTGCAATTTATTTAGCGTACGATAGAGATAGCTCTATTTTAGACCTAGTAAGTAATGCATGGGCAGGCTTTGGTGCTGCTTTTGGACCACTTGTATTGTTTAGCCTTTATTGGAAACGTATGAATTTTGCTGGCGCCTTATCTGGTATGTTAGTAGGTGCGTTTACAGTGCTTGTTTGGATTTATGGTCCGTTTACTATTAATGGTGAAAGTTTAAGTAGCTTTATGTATGAAATAGTACCTGGCTTTATTTTAGCGAGTATCGCAATTGTTGTTGTTAGCTTAGTAACAAAAGAGCCAGAGCAAAACATCACTGCTTTATTTGATGAAGTAGAAAAAGAGCTTTAAATAGCAATTACTATTCATTTTAAAATGAGTAGTAAGTAATACCAATCCGCGATAATACTTAATCATTTTGCGGTGCTAAACGTGTTGCTACCGGCGTTAAAAAATTATCATTTAGAACAACTAAATATCAAATTTTTTGCCTAGCTATCAACACGTTTTTCCACCCTCAAAATAGATCACTTAATTAAGCGAATTGGTATAATAAAAAAGGGAGCAACTAAGTTGCTCCCTTTTTTATTTAGTTTGTCCCGTCCGAGGAGAGGACAATCTACGAGTTAACTTGCTTTTTTATCGTTGTTATCTTCAATTGATGCAACGTTATCTGACTTTTTACTTTTTGCTGGCGCTTTGGTAACAACTGGATCTTTGCCGCCCTTTAATATGGTCATAAAGTCATCTTTGCTTTTCGCTATTTCTAAAGCAAGTGATTCAATTTGTTGCTCACTAAGCGGTACGTCTACCTTTTCTAGCATTAGCTCAAGTGATTCTGCTATATCGAGCATCTTGTCATAAGCATCAGCTTCTTTTTTGGTAGTAAACGTCATACGCTCGACTCCGTTTCGTTCTACAACATATTTAACAACAACAGCCATGATTTCTCCTGCAAAATTGCTTGGCACCGTGGTTTGTAAAAACCATTAGATTACTGTTTTTATGTACAGTAATGGTTTGGGCGTAAATTTGCAAGCGCGAAGTATTAATTTTTAGGTGTCTTAAATTTGACAAAAAACGGTAACTTTACTTTAGTTAAGCAATCACTTGTTGTACCAGCTGCATTTTCAGGATTTCGGATCATAGTGATAATGCGTTTAGGTACACTTTAAATGATGAGCTTTTCAGTTCCTTACTTTTTGGTTTTCCTAAGCAACATTCAAAATTAAGAAAAGAAGAATAGGGACAAGTTTGATGAAAACGTTAAAAAATTTATTCATAATAAGCTTATTATGCTTACTACCTGCAACTACCGTATATGCACAATTATCGGAAGTAACTAAGCAAATGCCTCAAGTTGAGACAATTAGTATAAATAATGCTGATGCAGATATGCTTGCTAAGCTACCGGGTATAGGTAAGAAAAAAGCGCAGGCAATTGTGGATTACCGTGAAGAAAACGGCGAATTTAAAAGCGTTAGTGATTTATCGCAAGTTAAAGGAATTGGTAAAAAACTATTAGCCAAATTAGAGGGGAAAATTTCACTTTAATAGCAGTAGATAACAATCAGGGCGCTATGCGCCCTGATTAAATTGTTTTAATGCATCGCTTAAGTGTTTTTTAGCAAAGTTGATTTCAATAGGTGTTGTTAAAAGTGGGTAGCAAAGTCCGCCGAGTATCAAAAACGGGATTAATATCCAACCTTTAAATACCGTGAATATTAAAAATAGTGGACTTAGTAATATTAATTTAATAATACGCAGTAACACTTTATCAGTTGGCGATAACATACTTAAAGAAAGTGCTATTACGTCTTGGCGCTTGCGTACTTTTAGATGTTTAAGCTCATCTAATTGGCTTGAAAAAAATGTAAACATATCAAATCGACTTTTTAATTAATAAACGGCCAATAACTATAATAAATAGTGTTAGTGAGAAAATCCCAAATATAATTTCCATCCAAGCAGGCATGCTCAAACCAACAAACTGCCAATCTATATTTCCACAATCCCCGGTCGCCTGAAAAAAGCTAGGTATCCATTCATGTAACGGCATAAACGATGGGAAGTTTGGTTCAAACTCACAGCTAAATGCAAAAGGGTCTGTGGTGGTTTGCATATCAATATGCTCGCGAGCAATTAAATATCCCCAAACACTCGATACACCCCAAATTACATACGCTAATATACGAACTGCTTTGCTCTGTGGTTTAGTCGAACCTACGATTCCTGCGCCTAATAGACCCAGTACGGCTGTACGTTGATATATGCACATTATGCAAGGCGCCAATCCCATTTGGTATTGAAAGAAAAGGGCGGTCACTTCAAGTAAAAAAACGATAGCTGTAAATAAAAGCCACGGGGTACGTTGGGTGGGTAATTGGGCAAGCCAGTTCATAAAAATTCCGCGTTTAAATAAGACGTTAGATTATGACCTAGGATAATGTATGCGGCAACAAAAAGGAAAAAAAAGCTACCGAAGTCGCTTTTTATAAGATGAAATTATTGACCACTCAATGCAGCCTCAGCAGAGGCTACATGACGCTCTACTTAGTTCCCATTGATACATAAGCTTAGTTATATCGCTTACTTATACTACATTGGTACATTGCCTAATCAATTCTTTAAAGTTGCGGTTAGAACGCTCTGTTGCATAGGTGTTCCTTTTTAATGTACTTATGTGTTTTAAGTTGATTAAGCTAGGTATGGTGTAAATAAAAAATACCAATAATTACAATGTACCTACAATGAATATTGCTCTGTATATTTATACATTGTAGCGATATTAGAGAAACCTAAATTTTATTATTTATTAATCTTTAATTTCTACTCATTTGCTTATTAATATACCTGACTTTACTTGTTAGTTATGCTTCGTCTGGTACAATCAGTCAGTTATTCGTGTAAAACGATGAGTGTTGATTAATTCGAGTGGGAACTGGATGAGAATTTTTAAAGCGAAAAGCCCAGCAGGATTTGCTGAAGAATATATAGTTGAATCTATTTGGAACGGCGATTTCCCTCCAGGTTCAATTCTACCTGCCGAGCGAGAACTTTCAGAGTTAATTGGTGTAACAAGAACGACCTTGAGAGAAGTATTACAGCGTTTAGCACGTGATGGTTGGTTAACAATTCAGCATGGTAAACCAACAAAAGTAAATAACTTTTGGGAAACGTCTGGCTTAAATATTCTTGAAACACTAGCGCGCTTAGATGAAGACAAGATGCCAGAGCTGACAGATCAGCTTTTATCTGCACGTACTAATATTAGTGCTATTTATACACGTGCTGCAATTAAGTTAAATCCTGAACGTGTAATTGAAATTTTATCACAAAGTCATGAGCTAGAAGACACTGCGCAGGCATTTGCTGACTACGATTACAAAGTTCATCATGAATTAGCCGTTGCGGGTAATAACCGTATTTATGTATTAATACTCAACGGTTTTAGAGGCTTTTATTCAAAGATTGGTTGTCATTACTTCTCTGATGCTGGAACTCGTGAACTTGCTCGTCAGTTTTATAAAGATTTAACAATCTTGGCAGAAAATAAAGAGCATGATGGTGCTATTTCGATGATGCGTAAATACGGTCATCAAACAGGTGAGATTTGGCAAAAAATTCGAGGCGATATGCCCTCAGATATAATGGATTAAATTTAAACGAGAAACCTGCATTTGCAGGTTTTTTTGTAGCTGTAAAAATTAATACCGCATTATATGAATTTTTAAACAATTTAATGTATTAAGCTTTCTTCAGTAACGTCAAAAGTTCTATCTAATTACAACGCAATTTACACTTCAAAATAGACCTATTATTCAAGCAGATTAGTGCAAGTTGTAAGTGTTCGTTATTTTCGATTGCTCACATCGTTAAATGCGATTGTTCTTTTGTAGTGAATAACTCTAAAATGCCAATTAATTATATGTGTGCGCTATTGGTTTTTAATTTTTAGCGCCCATATAAGTACCAGCATTGCGAAAGCAATTGAAAACAAACTCAAAATATTTGGAGAATAAAATGGGTGTATTAGTAGGCCGCCAGGCACCAGACTTTACCGCTGCAGCTGTTCTTGGTAACGGTGAAATTGTAGATAGCTATAACCTTCATGAAACAATTAAAGGTAAAAAAGCAGTTATCTTCTTTTACCCACTAGATTTCACGTTTGTATGTCCTTCTGAACTTATTGCATTTGATAAGCGTTTTGAAGAGTTTCAAAAGCGTGGCGTAGAAGTAATTGGTGTTTCTATCGATTCACAATTCTCACATAACGCATGGCGTAACACTGCTGTTGCAGACGGCGGTATTGGTAAAGTTCAATACGCACTAGTTGCAGATGTTAAACACGAAATTTGTAAAGCGTATGACGTTGAGCATCCAGAAGCGGGTGTTGCATTTCGTGGTTCATTCTTAATCGACGAAGAAGGCAATGTACGTCACCAAGTAGTGAACGATTTACCACTAGGTCGTAACATTGACGAAATGCTTCGCATGGTTGACGCGCTAGCGTTCCACACTGAACACGGTGAAGTATGTCCTGCTGGTTGGACTGAAGGTAAAAAAGGTATGGACGCAAGTCCTGAAGGCGTTGCTAAGTTCTTATCTGAAAACGAAGGCGAGCTATAATTTAGCCCTTAGTTTTAAATAAAAAAACCGCCAATTGGCTAACACCGATCAGTTAAGGTATTTTTGATCGGTTGACCGATCTTTTGGTTGCTTCACAATACCCTTATCATCTTTTGATTATGAGGGTATTTTTATGCTTAGTCATTGGTTACTTGATACAGATATATTCGCCACTCCTGACTCTTTATCTACATTTCAGAAACATATCCCTCTTGAGTGGATTTCTAATGTGCTCGAGCAGACCGATAAAGCAAGTATTCGCAAACGTAAGTTACCTGCTGAGCTTGTCGTCTGGCTTATCATTGCAATGGGTCTTTTTCGCGACCGCTCTATTAGTGACGTTGTTGAGAAGTTAGATTTAACACTCACTGATACCCTGGGCGATACGGTTGCTCCAAGTGCTATTCCTCAAGCGAGACAGCGCCTGAGTAGCGACCCCCTCCAAGCCTTATTTCACCTATGTGCAGCCCGTTGGACACAAGAAGAAGATGCTGATGATACGTGGTATGGACTCCGGTTATTTTCTGTTGATGGAACGCAATTTCGTGCACCTGATACACCTGCTCTTGCTGAGCACTTTCACTATATTAAGCACAGTAAAAACCGTCATACAGAATATCCTATTGTACGCCTATGCGCCTTAAGCTCCTTGCGTAGCCGGTTGATACACCACGTTGCCTTCGGGCCCAGTTATCAAGGTGAGGTGAACTACGCAAAGCAGTTATTTGGTCATGTAAGTGATAACAGTCTAACTATTTTTGACCGATGTTATCTCAGCGCTGAGCTACTGATTAATTGGCGTAAGCAACACCCACAGTCGCACTGGATGGTCCCGATTAAAAGCAACACGCAATACACCGTCATTGAATCTTACTCTGAGCATGACTTCAAAGTAGAGATGAGTGTATCTGCGCATGCCAGAAAACAAGACCCTTCGCTTCCTGAGTGCTGGCAGGCCAGACTGGTTCTTTATCCTGAGCCAATGGGGCCTGGAAAAATAAAAGGTCTGCTGTGCTCTTTGGATGATAAACAGGCTTTTGGTGCACAGGCCATTCTTGATGTCTATTTCGAGCGCTGGGAAATTGAAAATAGCTATGGAGAAATAAAACACCAGATGCTTGAGGATAGTATTCTTTTGCGTAGTCAGACTGTGGATGGAGTCAATCAAGAGCTATGGGGTATATTGCTAGCCTACAATTTAATTCGAGTAGA
>NZ_AUTR01000021.1:0-21722 GCF_000497875.1 Pseudoalteromonas sp. S8-8 | reverse complement strand
TTAACACCACTCGTTTAAGAACGAGTGGTGTTTTTTCGTTTATACCTAACTGGATATTTTTGTGTCTTTGCGAGCACCGTTCGCGGATAAGCTTTTCGCTTTCTTTTCTCCGGTAATATTAGCCGTTTACCGTTTTCACGTAGTTCTTTTAGCTTTTTAGGGATTGTCCCGGGGCTTCGACCTGAGCACCATAAAAACTCGTCTTGTATTAGGTATAATGCGTTTATGAAACTGATGCGTAATGGCTCCACTTTATGGGCTTTAGCCATCTCTGCCATTTCAAGTCTCACGATATTGTATGACGTCAGAATACCCCAGAGCTCTTGATAAATACCTTCCTGTTTCAAGCTCCGTAGCGCTGGCTTATTAGATAATTGATATTGCTTGAGCTCACCATATCCTCGCTCTATTTCCCATCGTTGCCAATAAACATCGAGTAGCGCTTTCAGCGGGTACTTTTCTGGACAGGCGCATGAGGTGATGAATCCTTTTATTTCACCTTTAGGTGTCGGAATTTGAATAAGCCTTGCTTGCCATGTATCACCTAGGTAAGGGGCTGATTTTTTAGCTTGTGGCGAAATAGGCATTGTTATTAAGTGGTCGTAATCGCTAAATGATTCCGTTATTTCATAGCGCATTTTACTTTTGATGGGCGTAAGCCAATGATGATTTTCGCTAACACCTTGCCAGCTCGTGAATAGTTCAGCCGAAAAGAAACCTCTATCAAATAGAGTTAGTGAATGTTCAGGTGCTGAGCCAACAAGCTGTTGAGCATAATGAATTTCACTTTGAGTAATGGGGCCAAACGCTGCATCGGATATTAAATGCGTTCTTGTCGACATCAAGGTTACAGCAAGTACTGAGGGGAAGTTCGTTGTCGATTGAGCATAGCCAAAATGACGGTTACTCGGCGTATCTTGGGTTTTAAATTGTGTACCGTCAACGCTTAGCAGCTTTAAACCACACACGTCATCAAAAGTTTGCGACTGCTCCCACTGCGTTGCTGTATGTTTAAAAAGGTGTTTCATAGGCGCTGCGCCTAGCTTTTCTTTCCCTTTTATAATACTGCTGGTCGCCAATGGTGGAAGCTCTCCTTTAGCGTCAGGAAAAGCGAGCTCTAGTTTGTCACAGACTTCAGATATTGAGCGGTTTCTTAATAAACCAATTCCTAACACAAGCCAAGCGGCTTGTTCGGCGGGGAAGCGTCGTTTGCGTACAGAGGCTCTTCCTGTTTGGGTAACAGCTTCTTCAATCCACTCAAGGGGAATGTGCTTAGTGAACGAATCAATATCACGATCTTGGCAAAACTCAGTCGTAAGGTGTAATTCTTTAATAAATTCAGACATAAAAATAGGCCACAACTTCTGTTGTAGCCTATTATGAGCCCTTTGAAAGATCGTTCAATTAGCTTAAACGATCTGCATTACCACATTAGTGGGCTTTTTTATAGCTGCTTAAATTGGATTTATTTAGTGAGTTTTAAAATCATATCTTGATGAGGTATACCGTCTTCTAAATATTCACTTTTATAATCCTCAAAGCCAAAAGAGCGGTAAAAATCAAGCAAGTAAGTTTGTGCACCTATATAAATATCTCGCTCAGGCCATTGTGCTTTGCAGCAGTCTATAGCTTCAGTAATAAGTAAAGTTGCATACCCATTGCCACGCGCTCTTTCACTTACTAGCACGCGACCTATTGCGCTGTATTGCTCACTTTTGTCATAACAACGCGCATAAGTTTGTAGTTGCCCATTATCCAATGTATATAAATGCTGTGTATTTAAAGCAATATCTACATCATCAAGTTCAGGGTAAGGACATTTTTGTTCTACAACAAACACATCAACCCGCCCACGCATAATAATAAAAAGAGTCTGTGTATCAAAAGCGTCAAACTGCTCACATTTAAACTGCATATTAAATCCTATAAGCAAAAAACCCAGCTTAGGCTGGGTTTATTAAAATCACTCGTTAGCTTAGTTAGCTTATACTAAGTAAATAAGCGCTCTAGCTGATCACACAACTGCGATAGATTCACATGATCGTGCTCTATGGTCAAATCTACATAACCATCGCCTTTAAAGGCTCTGTCTAGCTCTATAAGCACATGTGTTTTATGTGCCTCTGGTACAAACGATAATTCAATCTCCTGAATGCCAAATAAGCTGCGGCTATTAGGTTTATACTCAAGTTCTTGGTAACACCCAGATAATGACTGAAAAGTTGAAGCCCGTAAGTGGCCTTTTTCTACGTCAGCTTTCATTAAACTAAAACCTAACTTTTCCATCGCTTGCATACACGTTTTAACCGCTTCATTAGGGTAAATGTGTAAATGATCTTTATCTGTTGGGTCAAGTGCTAAGTCTATATCTAGGCCTGTTTCTAGCCATACATGTGATTGATTATAACCTGCATTAATTTCTGTAATAGGTGTTTCAGAATGAAGACGTGCTTCAAAAGGGATGTTTTTAACTTCGCCTGGCTCAATTGTACCAATATCTGTAATTCGCCATTGCTCAATTACATGATTAGTAAAATAATCGCCATCATCACCCGCAACTTTAACACGAGTCATTAATAATAAATCTAAGCCTGCGATATCTTGGCTAACATCCCCAGCTGTGATAACTATTTGTGCGTTAAAAAGTTGACCTGGTTGTAGGTGTTCAGTTTCTAAAATAGTGTCTACTTTTGCAGCACCAATACCTACCGACGCTAAAATCTTTTTAAACATATCTCTCTCCTTAAGCTGAGCTGCTCTATTATTTGCTCTGGCTTAAACTTCTTCGTTATCGCATCTTAACCATATTTAAAAGCTAATGTCAGTGAAAAAATGTTATTTACATACTATTTACGATTAAATAAGTGTTTAATGCGCATTTTTCATACGCAGCAAGGCAAGTAATTGATTAGACGCGTTCATTTTTAGGTCTATTATATTTTCAATGGCATAAATTTTTCGTTACACTGCAACACCAAATGAAGTGATATTAAGAATTATGGAACTAATCTATTTTGCTGCCGCGTTTGTTTGTGGTTTTGCCGTTTATCAATTAAAACTACCTCCTCTTATTGGATTTTTATTAGCAGGCTTTGCTTTAAATTTATCAGGATATAAAAGTACAGAGTTGCTCGATACAATTGCAGCCCTTGGCGTTACCCTTCTTCTTTTTAGTATTGGCTTGAAACTTAAAGTTAACAGTTTAATTAAACCTCAAGTTTGGGCACCTGCAACATTGCATATCATTTTTAGCAGTGCGTTATTTAGTGGTTTTATGCTGTTACTTGGCGTATTCGCTATTCCACTATTTGTTGATTTAAGTTGGCAAAGTGCTTTATTAGTTGGGTTTGCACTGAGTTTTTCGAGTACTGTATTTGCAGTAAAAGTGCTTGAAGAACGCGGGGAAATGGCAAGCTTACACGGTAAAATAGCCATTGGTATATTGGTAATGCAAGATATCTTTGCTGTTATCTTTTTAGCTATTAGCACCGGTAAAGTCCCAAATTTATGGGCAATTGCACTAATAATTGCTTTGCCTTTATTACGACCTGTAATGTATGGCGTATTGAACCGATCTAAACATGGTGAACTATTACCATTGTTTGGTTTTTTCTTTGCTCTAGTTGCTGGTTATCATGCATTTGAATTTGCAGGCCTAAAAGGCGATTTAGGTGCATTAATAATAGGAATGATGTTTGCCCCTCACAAAAAGGCAGGCGAGCTATCAAAATCCCTGCTTAATTTAAAGGACATATTGCTAGTTGGCTTCTTCTTAAGTATTGGTTTGAGCGCAGAGCTAACCACTAACTCCTTGATTGTTGCTATTATACTTATTTTAGTATTACCCGTTAAAATAGCGCTTTATTATGTGTTCACTAATATATTTAAACTACGCGCGCGTACATCATTACTTACTGCTTTTAGCTTATCTAACTACAGTGAGTTTGGTTTAATTGTATGTGCAGTGGCTGCAACTACAGGCATGATCACCTCTGAGTGGCTAGCTGTAATGGCAATTGCTGTTTCTATTACCTTTATAATTGCCTCCCCATTAAATAAGCGTTCAAACGAGTTGTACGTAAAAATAGAGCACTGGTTATTAAAGTTCGAAAGCAAAACTCGTTTAGCTGAAGAGCTACCTGTTAACCTTAACGATACTAGAATAGTCATTTTTGGCATGGGACGGATTGGTACTGGTGCTTATGAGACTATCAACGCGACTCACCCAAATGTTGTTGCAGGTATAGATATAAAACCTGAGGTGGTAGATAAGCACGTTAACAGAGGCCGCAACGTCTTAATTGCTGATGCAACCGACCCTGACTTTTGGCAACGAGTAAATCACTCGCAAGTAGAAATGGTTATGCTTGCGATGCCAAAACACATGCAAAATATTTTTGCCTTAGAGCAACTACAAGCCTCTGGTTATAAAGGTCAAGTAACAGCTATTGCAAACTACCCTGATCAACAAAAAGAACTAGAAGAAATGGGTGTTCATTCTACTTATAACTTTTACCTAGAAGCCGGTAGTGGTTTTGCAGAGCACGTTAAACAAGAACTATTTAACGAATAATTACTTTTTATGACGTCTATAATATAACAAGGCCTTAATCAGTTAAGGCTTTGTTATTAGTTTTTAAATAAAAAGCAATTCTATTTACATTCCTTTACAAGCCAATTCACCACAACAATGAAAAACAGGTAGACTAACTGTGTTGGTTAAATAAGAACCCATGTTCTAATAATAACTTAATTAGATCCCAGCTAATTAAAGTTCAACTAGGTTTATATCAACATAAAATTATTAAATCAGAGGGCCTACTCCCTCGCAAAATAGGCTGTTTCTTGCCCGTCACAGCCTATTTTATATCTCTAAAATCCCTTACACTTACGCATACTTTAAATACATAAGTAGTTTTTATGGATCCAAAACAACTAAAAATAGCTATTAATACCATAATGCCGTTTGGAAAATATGCAGGACGGCCATTGCTTTTACTGCCAGAGCCTTATTTAGTCTGGTTTAATCAGCAAGGGTTTCCTGACTCAAAACTAGGGAGTCAACTTGCGATGATGTATGAGGTAAAACTAAATGGCCTTGAGCAAATGTTAATGCCATTACTTGAAAAAAATAAAAATAGTTGAGAACTTTTTTAAGTACTTGCGGTCTATTATATTGCTACTTGTTGATTTTGGTTTTTAACCGCAAAAAAAGCGCCTCTAGGCGCTTTTTTTATGTCTTTAATTTGAGGGGTAAATATACAATAAATTTAGCACCACCTAAGCTTGAGTTTTCTGCTTTACACTCTCCTTGGTGCCACGATACAATTTTAGCAACTATAGCGAGTCCTAAACCAAAACCACCGGTATCCTTGCCTCTACTTTTATCTAGTCGAGTAAAAGGTTTAAATACATTTTCTCGCTCAGCGGGAGCTATCCCCTCCCCATCATCTTCAACAATCAATACGATGTGTTTTGTCTCTTGTAGCAATGAAATTTTGACTTTTTTATGGGTATATTTGAGCGCATTGCCAATTAAATTTTGAAATACTCGCGCCATAAAATGGCTATCACAGTAGTAATTTAAATGCTCAGGGAGGTTTACAGAGAGCGTGGTTCGGGCTTCAAAGTTTAGCTTTTCAACAGTTGTTTTTACCAGCCCAGCTAAGTCACAGTTTATTGGCTGTAAACTAGGTTGTTGAGAGTCTAATCGCGCGTATTCAAGCATTTCAGAAACTAGTGACTCAAGCTCGCTAATGTCTGTTTGCATGTTTGTTAGGTATTTCTCACCTTTTACGTCAAGCATTTGTTCTTGCAGCATTACAATTGCAAACTTTAAACGTGCTAGTGGTGTTCTAAACTCATGCGACACCGATGAGGTAAGTTCTTGCTGCGCACTAAGTAAAAACTCAATACGTTGCTGCATTACCTTTAATGTATCAGTAATAGGTAAAAAGAAAGACTTAGAAGAGTCGTTTAGTTGAAAGTCTTGCAAACCCTCTACCGCTTCACACGCTTTACGAAGCTTTGCAAAGTCGCGCCATAGTAAAAAGCTCCACAGCCCAACAGGTATACCTACAATAATAAGTAGTAATAAATACGGCCAAACAGAAGATGATTCCTGCGTTAATACACCTACCGGTCCTACTTGAAGTAATGAATCATTACCGAGATCTACATACCAAACAATGCGTTGTTGCTTATCGTATAAGTATAAGTAGTGGTTTTGGTTGAGCTGCGATTGTTGTTTTTGAGGGAGTATTAAATCACGTCGTTCAATAACTTTACTTTCAAAGTTGTGCTTTAATTTTTTAAGACCATTTGGAGTTTGTGAGAGCAACCAGAGTGATTGCCCAAACTCATCATCTAAGAAGACCTGCTGTTGCGACTCTTCGTAAGGCCACAATTGCTCTATAACACCGCTTACTACAAACAAAGAAACGATGATATATAAATATAAGCTGGTAAACAGTTTTCCCATTAAAGCCGACTAACCTTAAATAGTTCTAAAGATCCCATGCATCAGAAACAAATAAGTAGCCTTGTCCCCATACAGTTTTTATACGATACGGCTTATCGCTGTTGTCGCCTAATTTTTTACGAATTCGTGATACGCGTACATCCACAGTTCTATCAAGTCCATCGTATTGGCGGCCAATCATATGCTGGTGCACATGTTCTCGACTTAGTACTTCACCCGCATTTGACGCTAATAGCCATAGTAACTCAAACTCGTGCGAAGTTAATACAATCTCCGAATCACTTAGTTTTACAATACGACTTGTTTTATCAATGACTAAATCACCAAACTGGAGCTCTTCGCTTGATTTTACTATGGGTTGTCCACGACGCAGTAATGCATTAATTCGCGCTAGTAATACACGTGGCTCTGCTGGTTTTATTACATAATCATCAGCGCCAAGCTCTAAACCAAGCACTTGGTCGAAGTCTTCACCTTTAGCAGTCAACATTAAAATTGGTAGAGTAAACTTATCTCTCACTTGGCGGCAAACGCTAAAGCCATCTTTACCTGGCAGCATAACGTCTAAAATCATTAAATCGGGTGTATTGTTTTCTAGGTAATTAAACACTTCGTCACCACGTTCTAATACTTCGACTTCAAGGCCATTATGTTCAAGGTAATCTTTTGTTAGTTGTTGTAAACCGAGATCATCTTCAACAAGTAAAATTTTTGGCATTAGTTGCTCCTAAATTAAAAAAAGCTCCACGGAGAGCGAAGCCTACGCCTATTTTTTTTAGCATGGGCGCTTTGTACTTCAACCTGTGTTTTTGCTATTAACACACCCGTATGAGGATTGATTAAGGAGTATATGGTCTCCACCTGAACACGCGCTTTATAATTAAATTGCCCAGAAAGTTGTTGCTCCCAGCATTGAAGCCGTTGCTCTTGCTGATACAAACAGACATCACTGTAGGCGTTTAATTGCCATTTAAATTGTAAATCAAGATCGCAAAAACCCTGCTGTTCAGAGACAACGCAGACTTTTGGAGAAACGCTAAAAAAAGGGGGTTGTGCCACACTAAAACCACTAAAAAAAGTGGTAATAAAGACAACTAATATTAAATACTTCATATTAAAAAGTACGATCGAATCCTATAAATGCAGTCATTGAATAAGTACGTTCAAAGAGCGGACTGCCATCCATAGTCGAATAGTCGTAATATGCTACATGAAAACGAAGAGAGTCAGCCTTACCCAGTGGCCAACGGGCGTCGATTTTAGCATAAGGTTGCCAACTACTACCAACGTCTATTTTGCCAAATTGAGTTTCACCCTCATTAAGTCCATAAAAATAGCTATTTAGTTCCGCAGATTTATAGTTTATTCCAAGTGTTGGCTTTATTTTGAGCTTTCCTAGCACAGTATGATACTGCCACTGCAATGCTGCGCGTGCACCTCGATAAACATCGGTTATATCATGCAGAGCCTGAACCGAAAAAACATGGTCTTCATTTACATAGTGATATGCAATACCCGCATCCAGTGCAATTTGCCGTTTATGTAAATTATCAATATCAACATAGCGAGAGGACGAGGCTTCATCTTGCATTACGAACTGATTGTTGAGAGTACTGCTTTGTAGTGAAAATACATTTTTAGGGTGCCAGTCTATAAAAAAGCGAGACTCAGAGTTGAGTTCACCAACTAGATTAAAGTGATGCTTAGGGGTTTGCAAAAATGAATAACCAATACGGCCATTATCAAAAAACCATTGCTCTGCATAAAACGCAACTTGAGGAATAAGCACGAGCGGAATATTATCTCCACCATGCAAAGGGTTGGTTATAACTCCAGCCCCCACGCTTAAACTCAAATGCAGACGATCGGTTGTTATATCTTGCTCTGTATAATCGTCAGCATGCTTGCTTGCCTGTGTTGCTTGCACCGAAAGGCAAACAAACAAAGTGCTAAAACATAGAGCTGTTAATAATGAGAAGGCATACCGCATCAGCGTAAATCAAAGTATCAAAATAAGTGAGTTCCCCATACTAGCAAGGTCTTTTTAAACTAGCTCTAGCTGGTTACAATTATTCACAATTTGTATACAAAAATGTTAACTTTATGCTTTTCGGACTATTTATCTTTCAAGGTAGTTGTGTCTAAGGATTGTACTTTGAGTTGCTTGTGTAGTTTTTAACTAATAGTACCTTAAGATACTTTGAAAATGAGGCACTACGTAGCAAATGCAATTATTCAAATAAAAAATTACTAAGAGCTAACTCGCTACAGCTCTATTGGGTTTTACCTGCTTGTTTACCAAAACTGAAGTTGGATTAAATCGCCCTAAATTGAGCGGCTTTAACCCAAATAAATCAAAAACCTCTGGTACTTATTAAATATCAGGGGCTATTTCTATACGATTTCGTCCATGTGTTTTGGCAATGTATAAAGCTCTATCTGCACGCTCAACTAAAACAGAACTATTTGTAAATGGCCGTAAAATTGCTAAGCCAAAACTTGCTGAAATAGCACGTTTTGCAGTTGCATCATGCTTTTTACGAATCGCCAATTTTGCTATTGCTAAACGAATACAATCTGCAAATGCTATTATATCGTTAATAGTGTCAAAGTAGGCTGTTATGCAAAACTCCTCGCCACCATATCTATACACATTTGCAGCTTCAGTTGTATTTTCTCTCACTTTTTTAGCAACTAGCCTAAGGACTTCATCACCCTTTTGATGGCCAAAATCATCGTTAAAGCGCTTAAAATGATCAATATCAAACATAATGAGTACGGCAAGAGAGTCTTCTTGCGCTTGCTCTGAGTATTCGAGGCAAAAGTTTACAATATCAGAATCAAACTTACCTCGATTATAAAAACCCGTAAGCGTGTCGGTATCGGCTGCTTCCTTTGAAATATTGAGTGCTTCTTTTAAATCTTTTATTTCATTGTAGGCAACGGCTAATTTAGTCTGAAACTCCCGAGCATAATCTTGCATTGCAATAGAATCGTCGGTTAAACGCTCAACACAACCTAGTATCTCATTGTAAGAGTTTACATCAACAAGCATATTTAATTCATTTTGTGAGTCGACTAAACTCGTCGTAAAGCTTTTAGAGTGATCAAGCGTTGTGCTTATATCTTGCTGAACTTGCTCCATAGTTGTATGAAATTTTTCAGTCATTTCTTGAAAAAAAACGAGATCGTCTTGCGTTAAATGTTTATCAAAAATTTCTTTTGCTTTGTCTTGTGAACATGTTTGTTGCAGAGCAATAACATGGTCTAACTCAGCATTTAATGAAGGTTTGTTTCCTTGAATATAACAGTACCAAATTGCATAGTTGATGGGTGTAACCGGCATTCGGTATTTTACCATCAAAGGAATCGCCTTTTTTAGGCATTGAGCAGAATGAGCAAGTGATACGGCGTGGTTCATAAATAAACTCTCAAGCGTCATTGTTTTTATTATTAGCGCTCAATGTTAAGTAATAGTAAACTTATACGCAACCTATATTCATACTATTTAACTAACTTGCTTATTCTCTGCGCGCATTAAATCGCTTTTGCATCTAAAGTTTGCGCAATATTCCACAAAGCACTGATTGCAGGGTCATTTAACTCTTTCCTTAATACTGCCAAACCAATATCAAACCCATCAGGCGCTTGCATTTTTGGTGTTAGTATTTGTACTTTATCTTGCAGCGGGCTGTTATCTAGCACTATTTTAGGGACCATTGCGACACCTAATCCTAAGCTCACCATAGATACCATTGCTTCGTGCCCAGCAACTTGTGCGTAAATTTTCCCGTGAATATTATTTTTGCGCCACCAGTGTTCTAACCTTTGGCGAGAAAAACCTTGTTCTGGCACTATAAATTCTAAATCAGACCAATTAATGTCATCACTATTTTGTGTTAATTTTTCTGTGATCGGACATTGAATTTTTGGTCCAATTAATAAAAGCGGAGAGTGCCCTATATCTACAAAAGCAATTTGCGCCGGTAACTTATTTGGCTTAGCTGCAATAGCCATTAATTCATGCCCATCTAACACACGATTTATAGCAAGTGCAGGGTCGCCTGTATTTAATGTTATTTCTATATACTGATGCTGCGCACGAAGCTGCTCTAATATTTGATGTAAAAAACTATAAGATGCAGTAACCGAGCAATAGATACTTACTTTGCCGTAAATATGTTGTTGTGGGTCTTTTACATTCGTTTTAAAACGCTGCCAATTAGCAAGCGTCGCTGTGGCGTAATCAATAAACGACTCACCTTCACGCGTTAATTTAACACTGCGGTTATCGCGTACAAATAATGCAACACCTACCTCTTCTTCCAAGTGTTTTATATTGCGGCTCAAAGTGGGTGCGCTTATGTGGCAAAGTTCGCTTGCGCGCCCAAAGTGGAGTGTTTTAGCCAGCGCTAAAAAGTAGTTTAAATGTTTATGATCCATGCTAAACCCTGTATTTCATATTATGAAACACTTTAATTCAAATATATCATTTTACGCAAGCAACGATTTTACATATGGTGTTTGTAAGCGCAACAAACCTTGCGCATCTAACAAACATGACTTTATAGGACACTAACAATGGCGAATTATTTCAATACCTTACCTTTACGCGAGCAATTAGCGCAATTAGCGCAATGTGAATTTATGGACGCAGGCGAATTTGCCGATGGCGTTGACGCACTTAAAGGTAAAAAACTAGTTATTGTAGGCTGTGGCGCACAAGGTTTAAACCAAGGCTTAAACTTACGTGACTCTGGTTTAGATGTTTCTTACACATTACGTGCTTCAGCTATTTCTGAGCGTCGCCAATCATTTTTAAATGCATCTGAAAACGGTTTTACTGTTGGTACTTATGAAGAATTAATTCCTACAGCTGACGTAGTACTTAACTTAACGCCAGATAAACAACATACCGCTGTAGTAAGTGCAATTATGCCACTTATGAAAAAAGACTCTACCCTTGCTTACTCTCATGGCTTTAATATCGTTGAAGAAGGAATGCAAGTACGTGAAGACATTACTGTAATCATGGTTGCGCCTAAGTGTCCTGGTTCTGAAGTACGTGAAGAATACAAACGCGGTTTTGGTGTACCAACTCTGATCGCAGTTCACCCAGAAAATGACCCTCAAGGTCTTGGTTTAGCACAAGCTAAAGCGTATGCAGCGGGTACTGGCGGACATCGCGCAGGTGTACTTAAATCATCATTTATTGCTGAGGTTAAGTCTGACCTAATGGGCGAGCAAACCATTTTATGTGGCATGTTACAAACTGGCTCTATTTTATGTTTTGATAAAATGGTAGAAAAAGGCGTTGATGCGGGTTATGCATCAAAACTAATTCAATACGGCTGGGAAGTAATTACCGAAGCACTTAAGTACGGCGGCGTTACTAACATGCTTGACCGCCTTTCAAACCCAGCAAAAGTAAAAGCGTTTGAACTAAGTGAAGAGCTAAAACTAATTATGCGTCCGCTTTATAATAAGCATCAAGATGACATCATCGACGGCACTTTCTCACGCACTATGATGGAAGACTGGAATAACGACGACGTAAACTTACTTAAATGGCGCGCAGAAACAGCAGAAACTAACTTTGAAAAGACCCCTGCTGGCGATGTAGAAATCTCTGAACAAGAATTTTTTGATAACGGTATTTTAATGGTAGCAATGGTTAAAGCAGGTGTTGAACTTGCATTTGAAACCATGACAGCAGCCGGCATTATCGAAGAGTCAGCTTACTACGAGTCATTACACGAAACGCCATTAATCGCCAATACTATTGCGCGTAAAAAGCTTTTTGAAATGAACCGTACTATCTCTGATACTGCAGAATACGGCTGTTATTTATATAACCATGCATGTTTACCATTACTTGCTGATTTTATGAAAAACGTTGATACAGACATTATCGGTAAAGGTCTTGGCGAGCACAGTAACCAAGTTGATAACCAAACATTAATTCAAATTAACGCTGCATTGCGCGAACACCCAGTTGAGAAAGTAGGTGCTAAATTACGTGGCTACATGTCAGCAATGAAAAAGATTGTTTAACCCTAAACAATAAATGTTTCGCTTGTTAGAAACCAAGCCCGTATGCTTTTTGCATGTGGGCTTTTTTATGCCTGTTAATAAAACTTTAACCAATCTGGTATATCTTTGCCTATTCTGCTTAGCCAATATTTAGTTCCAAATAAATAATGTGCTAATATGTTTTTCTATTTAGTTGTAAAATTAATTAATATCATGACGATACAAAATCTTTCGATCACTCAAAAAATCACAGCTTTAGGCAGTGTTATTGCTATATGCGTAGCCGCACTGATTGGTTTGACTTCCCTACACAGCTCAGAGGATATTATTGAGCGACGTATGATTGAGTCAGAGCTCCCTAGTAAACTGCAAACAATCAGCAATCACATAGGCGGTGAAATCAACGAGTTACTCGGTGCTGCTCAGCAACTATCATCAAACGAATTTATTTTACAATGGGCTCAATCAAACAACCAAGACGATACATTACTATTAAAAGAATTAAATCGCGTTGCCCAGCAATACGATTTAGCCACAGCATCTTGGGCAAATAGAGACACTGCACAGTACTGGAACCAGAATGGGTTTTTGCGTGTGTTAAAAAACGATGCAGCCGATGGCTGGTTCTTTGCTTTTAAGCAATCAAAACAACCTTACTCTATCAGTATTTATCAAGAGTCAGCCAATGATGTGAAAATGTTTGTAAATCATCAGCAGGCTAATGGTACTGGTTTAGCAGGTCTTGCAAAAAGCATCACTGATATGCAAAAGCTATTACAGCAATTTAAAATTGAGCAAACAGGCTTTGTATTCATTGCAGATAAAAGTGGATTGATTCAGCTTCATAAAGATGCAAGTAAAGTAGCTAAAGCAAATATTGATGATTTATATACTGCAAATATCCACAGCCAACTATTTAATAGTAATGGCTTTGCACTAGAAGAAATTAATTTAAATGGCGAACCGACACTTGTAGCTGCTATGCCTATTAAAAACACCGATTTATATGTTGTTGCTCAAGTGCCAAAAAGTGAAGTCTTCGCAAGCGTAAACACCCTGCAATGGCAAATATTTACTTTTACGGTAATTACAGCATTAGTTGCGAGTTTAATCAGTTATTTGCTTGCTCGCTCACTTTCATCTCCACTTTCTAAAATGGCTGAGTTATTTTCACGCCTAGGCTCTGGCGATGCAAATTTAGCGTACCGCTTACCAGAATCGAGCCAACCAGAGCTTAACAATCTAAGTAACGGCTTTAACCAGTTTATAAATAAAATAGAAACAGCGATTACTCAAGTTGCCAGCGAAAGTCACGATATTAGAAAAAGCTCTGATCATGTATTTGAACAAGCAAAACGGAACTCCCAAGCAATAGACAACCAAAAAGAACAAACAATATCTGTCGCAGCAGCAATCAACGAAATGGGCGCTACAGTACAAGAAATAGCGCAAAGCGCAGCAAATACAGCTAAGTTAACCGATAACAGCCGCGAAAACACCATTCAAAGTCACAAACAAGTACTCCAAAGCCAAGCAACTATATCAGCCCTTGCCAGCGATATTGATGGCATAACAGAGCAAGTTACTTTGCTTTCTAAAAAAACGGTTGATATTGCAAGTATTGTTGACTCAATTAGAGGCATATCGGATCAAACTAATCTACTTGCTTTAAATGCTGCAATTGAATCTGCTCGCGCAGGTGAACACGGACGCGGCTTTGCTGTTGTTGCTGATGAAGTACGTGCACTGGCAAACCGTACATCGCAATCAACCACCGAAATTCAATCTATGATTGAAGAACTTACAAAAATATCTGATGATGTAGTTAATGATATTAGCCAATCGAAAGATAAAGCTCAGCAAAGCGTTGGTGCAATGCAAAGCTCTGTTGAATTACTTGATACGATAACCGAAACAGCAAATCAAATAAACGATATGGCTACGCTTATAGCGACTGCAACTGAGCAGCAAAGTAATGTGGTTGCCGACGTAAGTCGCAATATTGAGCAAATTAGCGAAATTAGCGATAAAGCAATGAGCGAACAAATCAATACAGAGCAAGCGATTCGCGACTTAGCCAACAGTGCACAAACACTTGATGCGCTTGTAGCTACCTTTGAAAAGCATCGCTAAGCGACTCTAATATTACACGCCAGCTATGAGCAAAAACTATATTCGAAGATAGTTTTTGCTCATAACGAATATGCTTAATTTACACAAACTAAGTACTTTTGCTATCGCCAGTATTAAATGCTGAAACGTACGCTTCCTTTTTAGCTCTAGGGAGCTTTTTTAATTGATACTCAAGCTTACTTGCTTCACTTTTATTACCTACTTGTTGTTGATGGATAAGTAAAAGAGGCCCTTTTCCTCTAAGGTTTTTAGCCCCTTTACCAGCTTGATGAGTTGCAAAGCGTTTTTCAACATTAGTCGTGATCCCTGTGTACCAATGACCAAATCGTGTTTCAACTATATATAAAAACCAAGTAGACTCAGTTTTTAAAATATTCGTTTCAATATGCTGTAAACTTTTTTCATTATCAGTGGTCAAAACATTACCTTAACGCCCTTAACATAAAACAATTGCTTAAAAGGGTTTTACCTTCAGTGACTAATCGGTATCATGCAGATTATAAAAAATAAGGATCACAACTAACAATGCAGTCGTTAAAAACTTTTTCTCTTTGGCTTATCGTCGCTTTAACACTTAGCTCAGCAGCAGGTTGCTCTAGCTGGGTATACCGAATTAACATTCCACAAGGCAACTTTTTAGAGCAATCGGATGTTGAAAAACTTCGTGTAAATATGACCCGAGAGCAAGTTGTTTATGTATTAGGTAGACCTATTGCCGAGGACGCCTTTGATAACAATACTTGGCGCTATATTTACAGCTTTAATAAAGGCCGTAAAAACGAACAAAATAAAGAGTTAGTAATTAACTTTGAAAATGAAAAGTTAGTTTCAATCTCAGGTGATTATGACCAACCTGAAAACTTTACTACACCGCTAGAGCAATAAACGTCTCAGGTAGTAAAAAAGGTGAGCATGGCTCACCTTTTTTATTGGTTTACTTAAAAAGCTTTTACCATTTTAAAAGACGTTAGCGTGTGATTTAATCTGTTAAATTGTTCGAAGTTTATGCCGATTGGTATTACTTCTCGAGTGGGCGACCACCCGTTATTTTATTTGCACGCCCCTCTTCTTTTGCTTTTTCTGCACGTTTTCTGCGGGCATCTTTAGGATCTGCAATTAGTGGACGGTATATTTCTATACGGTCACCGTCTTTTAATTCATAGTTAGCTTTTACAGTTCGATTCCACACACCTAACGTTAGCGATGTGGCATCTATTTCTGGGCACTTTTCTATAATACCTGACTGAATAACAGCTTGCTCGACTGTAGTCCCTTGTGGCACTTCAATTGATAAACACGTGGCCGTGGTCGGTAATGCAAAGACCACTTCAACATTAATCATACTCGCGCTCCATAAACCTGTTTTGCACGTTGAGTAAATGCACTCACCATATTTTTTGCTACATCGTTAAAAATCTTTCCAAAGGCAAGCTCTATTAACTTACTTGAAAATTCAAACTCTAGGTGCAAATGAACCTTACATGCTTTGGCGTCAAGCTCTTGAAAATGCCAGCGCCCTTTTAACGTCTTAAACGGACCATCAACAAGGCGCAGTAACACGGTTTGTTCATCAACAAAGGTGTTTTCGGTGGTAAACCACTTTTTTATACCCGCCTTAGATATTTCTAAACTCGCGGTCATGTTATTATCGTGCTGTGAAACAATTTTTGAGTCTGAGCAATTTGGTAAAAACTGTGAATAAGCTTCTACATCATTAACTAGATCAAACATCTCTTTAGTGCTGTACATAACCAGCGCACTTTTTTCTATTTGTGGCATACTCACTCCCAACTGTGTGGGCGAATTTTAGCAAGCTTTGCGCGTTTCCCCAAATTTTCATGCTGCTTAAATTAAAGCTAAATTTTTAAAAGCATTATTAAAAAAATCGATGTAAAACATCTCACATTACGTATATTATAGGGCACTATGGCTAAGAAAAATTCATCAAAATCGACAAGTAATACCATCGCGCTAAACAAAAAAGCGCGACATGAGTATTTTTTACACGATAAGTTTGAAGCGGGTGTTGAACTACAAGGCTGGGAAGTTAAAAGTATCCGAGCTGGTAAAGTAAATATCACAGAAACTTATATTCATCTTAAAAATGGCGAAGCATTTTTACTTGGCAGTCAAATTCAGCCACTTATAAGTGCATCGACCCATGTAATTTGCGACCCGCTACGTTATCGTAAATTGCTATTAAGCAGACGCGAACTTGACCGTTTATTCGGTGCAACAGAGCGCGATGGCTATTCTTTAATAGCTACAGCGATGTACTGGAAAAAATGCTGGGTAAAACTTGAGTTTCATTTGGCAAAAGGTAAGAAATTACACGACAAACGCGAAGACGGTAAAGATAAAGACTGGTCGCGTGAAAAAGAACGCTTAATGAAGCATAAAGCATAAATAAAAACGCCTAATTTATTAGGCGTTTTTAATTTCACCTATATAAAAGCTCAAATAATACCAATTCTCTTAATTAAATAATCCACTTTGAAATAAGAAAATCGTGTCGATAACAAGACAAAACTTGTTATACCAATCTGCTTATATATGGGGTCTATTTAACGTTAAGAAAATTACGCTAGAACTAGGCAAAAATTTTTATATCTAGTTGTTCTAAATAAAAAATTTTTAACGACGTTATAGTGCAATTTAATTCGTTAAATTGATCAAAGATTTATGCAGGTTGGTATTACTTAGCCATTATCAGCAATTACCCCACCTCCTGTATCTAGCAGTCGTAAATCAGAAAATTTCAATGCCTTTAGCATCAACTTTAACCCCTCAAATTGATTAAGTATTACTGCGAATTGGTATTACATAATTGAATAAATTAAAAGTATAAAAACAAACATAAGTTTTAATTTATAGAAATAAATTATTACAAATTATTTCTATCACTAGCTATTCCACACATGGCTTCATCTAGCTATATAACAATTATTAACTCTATGTCCTATTCACGCTTAGTTTCACCTAGAAAACAAAGTATAAATAAGGTCATAAAACCCACAAAAAAGCATTGAAACTAATACTTAAATCACAAATTAAGCTAATTGCTAACACTTAAGTTACATGATATTAATACCCGCGCTTGTTAAGCAAATAATTTTATAATATATCAACAAGGACTTAAGGATGAAGCAATCAACTGCATTTACACCAAGCATTATTGTGGGCGCAACACTCGCATTATCAGCAGGTTTTACAACAACAGCCTACGCAGCAGAAGAAGCTAAAAAAGTAGAGCGAATTCAGGTTACTGGTTCTCGTATTAAGCGAACTGATATTGAAGGGCCTTCTCCGGTACAGTCAATCGGTAGAGCTGAAATCGAAAACATGGGTTACGATAATTTACAGCAACTTCTAGAAAGAATGCCTGTAGCAGGTAGCGGTACTTTCTCTACTCGTGGTAACAACCAAGATTCAACCGCTAACGGTTCAGCTGCAGTAAGCTTACGTGGCTTAGGAGCCGATGCAACACTGGTATTAATTAATGGTCGCCGTGTATCAATTAGTGCCTTTGCTGAAGGTATCACCAACTCATTTGTAGATATTAACAGTATTCCTGTTTCTGCTATTGAGCGTATCGACATACTAAAAGATGGCGCTTCAGCTATCTATGGCTCAGATGCAGTAGCGGGTGTAGTTAACGTTATCTTAAAGAAAGATATTGATGGTGTTGAGATTAACCTAGGCTATGGCGGTACAGATGGTCCAAATTATGAAGAAACAACAGCAAGCCTAGTTTGGGGTACAACAAGCGAAAAAAGTAGTGCATCTGTTATTATCGATTACTTTAAAAACACATCTCTTTCTTCTGATGAAATGGGCAGCCTTGGCACTGCAAACCAAGCACCTTATGGTGGTGAAGATTTCCGTTCATCTCGTGGTTTCCCAGGCTACTTTTATGTGGATGGCGTTAAAACAATCGACCCTGCCTGTCCTGCTGAAAATGCAACTTCAAGTGGTAGCTGTTTATTTGATTACGGCCCATATGGATATGTTGCCCCAGCATCTGAGCGTGTAGGCGCTATTTCACAATTTGAATACCGCTTTGATAACGGGATTACTGGCTTTTTAGAAATGGCTGTTCAGCATAACAGCTCTGTCGCTGCAGGTGCACCAACACCACTTGATGAAGATGCAGGCCTTACGGTACCCGCTAATCACCCAAACAATCCATTTGGTGAAGACATTCAAATTGGTCGTTACCGTACAGTAGATGCAGGCGCTCGCCAATGGGACATTGAGTCAGACACCTTACGCTTTGTTGCAGGGTTAAAAGGCGAAATAAACGATTGGAGCTGGGAGACAGCGGTACAAAAAGGTCGCAGTAAATCACTACAAACAGGCGATCGTACACAAGGCTGGGTACGCACCGATTTCTTACAACAAGAAATTGATGCCGGTAACTATAATCCATTCGGTGGCACATATAACGACCCAGCTGTAATTGACAGAATCACAACTAGCTTAGTGCGTCGCGGTGAGTCTCATATGACCTCTTTTGACGCTAACATTACAGGTGAAGCGTTTAGTTTTGGTGGCGAAGCTGTAATGATGGCCGCCGGTATTGAGTACCGTGAAGAAGATGTAAATGATATCCCTGATGATCAATTTCAACGTGGCTTAATATTTGGTACTGAATCAGTATCAGCTTCTGCTGATCGTGAACAATACGCTGCATATGTTGAGTTCTCAATCCCACTTGCTGAAAACCTCGAACTACAATTAGCCGGTCGTTACGATGATTATAGCGACTTTGGTACAACAACAAATCCAAAAATAGCTCTGCGCTGGGCACCGACTGATGAAGTAACGGTTCGTGGTTCTTGGGCGCAAGGCTTTAGAGCGCCTTCGTTAGCGCAAATAGGCTTAGGTCCATCACAAAAAAGCCAATTTTTTGTTGATACACAGCGCTGTGAACAAACAGGATTAGATTGCCAAGCACTTGATTACAACATTGAGTTCTCTGGTAACCCTGATTTACAAGCAGAAGAGTCAGAATCATGGAACGTGGGCGTAATCTGGGCACCAACAGCTGAGTTTGGTTTAAGTGTTGATGTATGGAGCATTACTCAAGATAACAAAATCGATGAAGAAGAATTTGGTCCTATTTATGCTGCTGAATGTGGTAACCAAAATAGTACCGTATGTGTCCGTTTAGCCCCTACAGGCGGTGCAAGCTTAGGCACAATACAAAAAATACACAGCACATTTAAAAACTTATCATCGCAGGAAGTATCTGGTGTTGATGTTTCAGCAAACTATAACCACTCTCTTGATGACTTAGGTTTACTTAAATTTAATTTAGAGTGGGCATATCAAGATAAGTTTGAAAAAGATGGTCGTGATTACACGGGTGAATATGGCTACCCAGAGCATCGCTTTATTTTCTCAACCAACTGGGAAATTGGTGAGTTTAACACCAATGTAAATATCAGTTATGTAGGTGAATTTGAAGATACGCCTGATATCGACTTTGATGGTAATTTAGACTTTAATAGCAATACTTCACGTATGATTGACTCGCAAACGCTTGTTGATTTACAAACGTCGTACCGTATTACTGAGTCAGCTAAAATATCTTTAGGTGTTAATAACTTATTTGATGAAGAGCCACCATTTGCAATTGGTGATGGCGATGGCGATTTATACGGTTATGCATCAGCTGTGCATAACCCTCGTGGCCGCTACTTGTACACTAAAGTAAGCTTTTCTTTCTAAATAAAAGACACAAAAAAACCGCCAATTGGCTAACACCATTCAGTTAAGCATGCTTTGACTTAATGGTGTACCGAGTTTTTGAAATTCGAACGGTCCTACTTTTGGGCCGTTTTCTTTTTTCTGGAAGAATATAACGTTTCACTCGTTCTCGCATTGCCCTTAATTTCTTTGGAATTGAACCTGGCGAAGCGATGGCACACCAGAGTATTTCATCCTGTATATCCCGCAAAGCCATGACAAAACTAATTCTCAGCGGGGAGACTTTAGCCTCTTTGGCTATTCGACTTATTTCTACTCGAATTAAATTGTAGGCTAGCAATATACCCCATAGCTCTTGATTGACTCCATCCACAGTCTGACTACGCAAAAGAATACTATCCTCAAGCATCTGGTGTTTTATTTCTCCATAGCTATTTTCAATTTCCCAGCGCTCGAAATAGACATCAAGAATGGCCTGTGCACCAAAAGCCTGTTTATCATCCAAAGAGCACAGCAGACCTTTTATTTTTCCAGGCCCCATTGGCTCAGGATAAAGAACCAGTCTGGCCTGCCAGCACTCAGGAAGCGAAGGGTCTTGTTTTCTGGCATGCGCAGATACACTCATCTCTACTTTGAAGTCATGCTCAGAGTAAGATTCAATGACGGTGTATTGCGTGTTGCTTTTAATCGGGACCATCCAGTGCGACTGTGGGTGTTGCTTACGCCAATTAATCAGTAGCTCAGCGCTGAGATAACATCGGTCAAAAATAGTTAGACTGTTATCACTTACATGACCAAATAACTGCTTTGCGTAGTTCACCTCACCTTGATAACTGGGCCCGAAGGCAACGTGGTGTATCAACCGGCTACGCAAGGAGCTTAAGGCGCATAGGCGTACAATAGGATATTCTGTATGACGGTTTTTACTGTGCTTAATATAGTGAAAGTGCTCAGCAAGAGCAGGTGTATCAGGTGCACGAAATTGCGTTCCATCAACAGAAAATAACCGGAGTCCATACCACGTATCATCAGCATCTTCTTCTTGTGTCCAACGGGCTGCACATAGGTGAAATAAGGCTTGGAGGGGGTCGCTACTCAGGCGCTGTCTCGCTTGAGGAATAGCACTTGGAGCAACCGTATCGCCCAGGGTATCAGTGAGTGTTAAATCTAACTTCTCAACAACGTCACTAATAGAGCGGTCGCGAAAAAGACCCATTGCAATGATAAGCCAGACGACAAGCTCAGCAGGTAACTTACGTTTGCGAATACTTGCTTTATCGGTCTGCTCGAGCACATTAGAAATCCACTCAAGAGGGATATGTTTCTGAAATGTAGATAAAGAGTCAGGAGTGGCGAATATATC